>JAABSP010000103.1 GCA_011390345.1 Desulfobacteraceae bacterium | reverse complement strand
ACCCCTGATACAACGGTTTGAATCAAGTTTGAAAAATTTGCTCCAGCTTCTTGGATATTAATTGTTTGCGGATTCATATTGCTTTCCCCCGAATCGATGATCCAACAAACCCCGCATTCCAGATCATCGGACATTAGCATTCTCCAATCGATCCCGCCATCCAAATTTTTCCAAATTCTTATTCGTTCGGGGATGAACCGGAAACAGAAGCGGAATCCGCTCTGAAATATGAATCAGCGCCTCACAAATTCTCTCCAGAACATCCCGGCTCCCCACCCCTCCGCTTTCATAAAAATCCCGGTACCATTCCACCGTGCGCGGGAATATCGTTTCCGAATCCCAACCGCACCGCCAGCCCAGCAGCGCATCGGCCTTTGAGGAATCGAGCTTCAGCAGGTTTGCCTCGTGGTGGCTGCCGGCCCCCCGATCCCAACCATCGGCTTGAGATTCAACACCTTTTCCTGACTGAGGCGAGTGCCGAAACCGCCTGCCAGTATTACCACTTTCATCGAATTCTCTCTCCGCATGCTGTTTGGATATGAAAATTCTCTTCAACCATTCAAGAAATAGCTCCGCCCCTTCACTTCCATTCCAATGGATAGGATGAAAGAGACGTATCAGATATATCTTAAGAACGCTATCCATTTCTAAGCAGACGTGTCAAGTCTTCCTTTGAAATCTGACACCACAGGGATACTTTCCCCAAGATATCGGAAAGCGTCCCCTTTGCAACCGGATTATGGTCCGGAATTGTAATTTTATGTTTTCCGGCAATTGTCTCCTTTACAAGACGGACATGGCTTCCCTTCCTCCGGACTGTCTCATATCCCATTTTTTCAAGAAAACGAATCAACTCCTTTCCTGAAACTGTAGGGAGTTTTTCAGACATGGATCTCTCCAAGATCCATCATGGTAAAAAGCGAGGGAGAAGGGTCATAATCTTTGGCAGCATCCGGATCATCCTCGAAATGGAGTTCCAATGCTTCTTTAAAATTTTTAACGGCTTCATCCAGTGTTGTACCCTGAGAAAACACATCGAAATCCATGCATCTTGCGCAATAGAATTCACCGTCGAAATATATTTCAGATTTTATAATGTTTTTCATTGAAATTGTCCTCTTTTCCATCTTCGCTAATCTGGGGTTTATTATCTTGTTTAACCGCAGATGAACCCAGATGATTCACTTTTTGGTTCTTTAATAAACCGCCCCTCTTACCACAAACCGTCAACGGATACCCCGCCACCGCCTGAACCACGAACCGGTTCAAAACCGTCCCGAACAGCTCGTCATAGTTGAAAAACGGAAACAGCCCCTCATCGGACCCGGTCTCATCGGTGAACAGACCGTAAACCGGCCCCTGCATCAAATCGGTCACCCGCAGATCCCACATGCGGACATAAAACCAGAGCAGATCCGTATCCATGATCTTGGTCGTATGATAGAAGCTGCCGGTCTGCCTCGCATAAAGAAACGTCTGGGACCTTCCCTTATGAGCGACCTCAATCCACCCCTCCTCGATATCGATGTTGGGCGTGCCGTATTCCCCCATGGTGCCCAGCTTGATGATATGGGCCTCGGGCGCGAATTCCCGGATGGCGTAAATCAGATTGGCGGTCACACTTATCTTGTCAATTCATACTGGATAATGGGTTTCGGCCGGGTGGCGATGACCACCGCGGCGATGACCCAGGCCCACATTGCCCTCGATCCACTGGCCCTCGCTGTCCGGGCCCCGATGGGCGATGGCATCGGTCATCCGAGGCAAAACCTATTCCAAGAGTTGTGTAAAGATAAGCTGCCGCAAGACCATAACACGAGAGCTTTCCACCATTTCTTATGATCGCAAAACGATTTTTAATATAGCGTTTTTCTTCTTCTGAGCCATCATCAATGAACGGGTACCTTGCAAGGCCCCGCAGCAAAATGCCAAGGGTCCGTTGTTCATTGCAAAAATCATTCAATGTGTATTCAGGATACAGCAGTATCTGATCAAATGAATCTTCAAAACGAATCCTGTTGAAACCATGCTGTGTGCCGCATTTGAATGTTTCAATAAATTTGGTGACTCTTTTGAAGCCTTCCGTCTTGGCCCTGGCAAGCGGTTCAATGGAAAGTTCGTTGAATACCATGTCGCTCATTACTGCACCAGATTCAGCAACTGATTGTTCCATTCATCCTGGTTATAACGGTTTTTGGGGAGAATTGTAATAACCTGTTTTTATAAGATTATATGCCTTAAAGATAGCCGCTGGAGAACTACTTGTTAACTGCGCTGGTTTTGCTACAAAATATGTAATTATTCACCTGCAAATTTTGTAGCAGATAGCATATATTGTTGATATTGAACGCCATAAGCATAGTCTTACCCATGAACGTAAAGGTTGTTTGAAGTGGTATAATATACGATGGTCACCTCAAAGCAATGACTGTGGCCAATCACAGATCCCCAAAATCCGTTATAACCAGGATTTCTTTTCTTACCTTATCTGCCCAGCCCGAGCCGATGCCTCTGATAGCAGTCGATCATCTTTCCCGGATAGAGAGGAGCAGGCTCTCTTGGCCTATTGTAGGAGCCTCCCCCATGGTCATACAGCCGGAGGCGATATGGTTGTTTCATTTGCCATCGGACCAATTCCGACCCGAAATTGAAACATCAGGCTTATATCCCGTTGCAGCCCCTCGGAATTCATTGGCTGAAACGATGATCGATGCCGAATTGATCGATCTGGATGATCTGGTTCAGGCGTTTGCATACCTCGGCAAAAAATGGATCCGGCAATTTTTTTTGAGGATGAACCTTTGCCCGGCGCACCCGCCAGTCGAACGATTTGGGCTGGTGACAGAGGACATAACTGGTTTTGCCGGCGCCACCCTTTGTTTTGGCCTTCCCGGTTGCAACGGCAAAGGGATTGTCTGCATTGTATTCCGCCGTGGTCATGGGCAGCCCGATGACCAGAGATGTTTTGTCGTTGAAATTACGGGGCGAAAGGACCAGAAAGGGATGGATATCCCGCATTTCTTTTCCGGCCTGGGGGTTGCAGTCGATCCAGATGATATCCTGCCTGCCAGGCGTCCAGGGTTTCTTTTCTTTTTTTGAATCGGCTGTTACCACTTTTCAGCCCCGACTGCCCGGGTCTCCATTATTTCGCCGCCATGCCGGGCCGGATCAAAGCGGGACAGACGGTCATCCAGCGTTACGTCGGCGTCCTGTTCGGGACGGATGACGACGGCGCCGTCTTCCACTGACAGACGCACACGTTGATCGATGCGCAACCGGGCCGCCCGAGCAATCGCGGCCGGCAGTCTGACCCCCAGACTGTTGCCCCATTTTTTGATATCCAGAACCGTTTCCGTCATCAGGACCTCCATGGATATGGTTGATGTTTAAACATAGTTTAAATGTTGCCCGGTCTTTTGTCAATAGCTCCAGCTCCAATCCAGACCACCCCACGCCACTCAGCCACTTTCGCGGCTCCATCTCGGGTACAAATTCATATGGAAGCATTGATCAAATCGATTTTTAAATCAATCTTTTCATTTTCCGATTCCCGAAACAAAAAAAACTGGGTGAAATGCTCATATTTTTGCAGCCGGTTATAATCAATTGAAAACGACCCCTTTGCCTGGGCGGATTCAAACTGCCGGAACAGCGTCTGAACATGCGAAGAATAGCTGTCGTCCTGAACGATTTATCAGGAAAATCCCATTGAACTGAACCAGTGCCTAGAGCAGCAGATCATGATCTGCTGCTGTACGCCCGTCAGCGGAATTTCCGAGCGCGTCGGCACGATACAGCGGATCATCGGAAAGATCTGATAAAGCGGGATGTTCCGCCATCGCCTTATAGGCCGCATAGGTCTTTGCAATCCCTTCTTCAAGGGGAATGCCGGCCCTCCAGCCCATATTCTCCAGAAGGGAGACATCCATTTGCTTTCTGGGAGTGCCGTCGGGCTTTGTGGAGTCCCAAATGACCTTTCCGGTGTATCCCACGATCTTCTGCACCAGCTCGGCCAGCTCACGGATTGGGATGTCCTGGCCGGTTCCCACATTGATATGGGAGAGCATCGGCTGGGTATGTTTCTCATATTCGGCATCGGAGAGGCCCATGATAAAGGTGCAGGCCGAAGCCAGATCGTCTGCATGGAGGAACTCCCGCCGGGGAGTGCCTGTGCCCCAGAGGAGAACGGTCCGAGGATCGGTCTTCAGCAGGGCGCGGATCTCATCCGGGATGGAACCGTATAGGGTTTCATCTTTTCCGATGGCATCCCATCTCCCCTGGGATGCGCATTTTGCCAGGTGGAACTTCCGGATCATGGCCGGCAACACATGCGCGTTCATCAGATTGTAATTGTCATTGGGGCCGTAGAGGTTTGTGGGCATGGCCGAGCGGTATGCGGTATTGTGCTGGCGGTTGTAGGACTCGCAGAGCTTGATGCCCGCGATCTTTGCCACCGCATAGGGCTCGTTGGTCGGCTCCAGGGGGCCCGTGAGCAGATGGGACTCTTTCATGGGCTGGGGAGCCTCTCTGGGATAGATGCAGGAGCTGCCCAGAAAGAGGAGTTGCCGGACCCCGGCCCCGAAAGCCTCGTGGATGAGATTGGCCGCGATCATCAGATTGTCGTAGATGAAATCCGCGGGATAGGTGTTGTTGGCATGGATGCCGCCCACCCGGGCCGCGGCAATGACCACATGGTCGATCTTTTCTTTACGGAAAAAATCCCGGACAGTCTCCTGGCAAGTCAGGTCCAGCTCCCGGTGGGTTCGGGTGATCAGATTCCGGCAGCCCAGGGATCGGAGCTTCCGATGGATTGCAGAGCCGACCATGCCCCGGTGGCCCGCGATGTAGATGCGGCTGTTGATATCGATTGTCATGGCGTCGATTCGACCTCCTCAGGCATAGTTCATCATCGGGATTTCAATAAACTGTTCTGCCTCTCCCCCTTCCTTCTGAATGGCAAAAAAGCGACGTTCAATTTCTTTTAATACTTTCGCTTCATAGTAAAGCATACCGCAGTTCAGACAGATTTCCACAGGGGTATCCGAAACCAAAAGATAATTGCCCTTATAGGAATACAGATAAGGAGTTTTTCGCTCTTCATAATCCGCTTTCCCGCAATAATTACATTTTTGATGCATGAATCTGGCTATTCCTCGAAATGGTAGACCTTGAATCCGCTCTCTTCGCAGAGCCGATCCCTTTGGGCCTCCTGCAGATCCTCCTGGATCATGACCTGCACCAGCTCGTCAAGGGTGGTTCTGGCCTGCCATCCAAGGCGCTCTTTGGCCTTTGTGGCATCGCCCAGAAGAAATTCGACCTCGGTTGGCCGAAAATACCCGGGATCGATTCGGACAAGCACATTTCCGGTCTTCTTGTCCCTGGCGATCTCATCGACGCCGGCACCCTCCCATTCGATATCCATCTCCACGGCCTTAAATGCCTTTTCCACGAATTCCCGCACCGAATAGGCTTTTCCCGTGGCGATCACATAGTCGTCAGGGATCTCCTGCTGGAGCATGGCCCACATCGCGCGGACATAATCCCCGGCAAAGCCCCAGTCCCGTCTGGCGTCGATGTTGCCGAGATAGAAGCACTCCTTGAGCCCCAGTTTGATCCGCGCAACGGCCCGGGTGATCTTCCGGGTTACAAAGGTCTCCCCCCGGATAGGGGACTCGTGGTTGAAGAGGATGCCGTTGGAGGCGTGCATGCCGTAGGCCTCCCGGTAGTTGACGGTGATCCAGTAGCCATAGACCTTGGCCGCACCGTAGGGGCTGCGGGGATAGAAGGGGGTGGTCTCCTTCTGGGGGATCTCCGCGACCTTGCCGTACATCTCGCTGGTGGAGGCCTGGTAGAAGCGGACCGTATCGGTCATCTTGAGGATGCGGATGGCCTCCAGCAGTCGCAGGGTTCCCAATGCATCGGAATTGGCCGTGTATTCCGGGGTCTCGAAGGAGACCTTGACGTGGCTCTGGGCCGCCAGGTTGTAGATCTCGCAGGGTTGGGTCTCCTGGATGATCCGGATCAGATTGGTGGAATCGGTTAGATCTCCGTAATGCATGAAGAAGCGGACATCTTCCTCGTGGGGATCTTTGTAGATGTGATCCACCCGTGCAGTGTTGAAGGAGGAGGAGCGGCGCTTGACGCCGTGGACTTCATACCCCTTTTTCAGGAGGAACTGGGCCAGATAGGCGCCGTCCTGCCCGGTGATACCAGTGATAAGTGCGCGTTTGTTCACTTTACATCTTCTCCCATTCGAATCTGAGGATATTGCGATCTGTGCTGGAGAATTCAATGCCGATGGGCAGTTTCATGGGTCGGCCATCTCTTTTCTATGTTCCATAACCTTCCGGATGATTTCTGTGCCACTCCCATGCCGTCTCGATGATCTTATGGATGTCGGCCATTTGGGGACGCCAGCCGAGTTCCGTCATCGCCAGACCGCTCGACCCGATGAGGACGGCCGGGTCCCCTTCCCGCCGAGGCTCGATCTTTGCGGGGATCTTCTCTTTTGTCACCCGCCGCGCGGTTTCGATGACTTCCATCACCGAGTGGCCCTGACCATTGCCGAGATTGTACCGGCCTCCGCCGCGGCCCGACAGAAGCTGTTCCAAAGCCAGGAGATGCGCCTGGGCCAGATCATTGACATGGATGTAATCCCGGATTGCGGTTCGATCCGCTGTGGGATAGTCGTCGCCAAAGACCGATATGGCCTCCCGCTTTCCCAGTGCGGTCTGAAGGATCAGGGGGATGAGGTGGGTCTCGGGCCGGTGATCCTCGCCGATCTCTCCTTCAGGGTCCGCGCCTGCCGCATTGAAATAGCGCAGGCAGACCGATTCAATGCCATAGGGGTCCCTGAAATCGGACAGGATCTCCTCCACCATGCGTTTGCTCCGGCCGTAGGGGTTGATGGGGGCCTGGGGATGCTCTTCGGTCATGGGGATCTCCAGGGGCTCGCCATAGGTGGCACAGGAGGAGGAGAAGATGAATCTCTTCACCTGGGCCCGCACCATTTCCTCCAGGAGGGCCAGGGTCTCGGCCACATTGTTCCGATAGTATTTCCCCGGATCTGTGACCGACTCTCCCACATAGCAGAACGCGGCAAAGTGCATGACGGCTGAGATTTTGTGGCTGTTGAAGATCTTTTCCAGCAGGCCCGCGTCGGACATGCTGCCCACATACAGAGGCCCCCATCGGACCGATTCCCGATGGCCGCAGACAAGGCTGTCTATGGTGATGGGCCGATACCCCTTCCGCGCCAGGGCCTTGCAGACATGAGATCCGATATATCCCGCGCCCCCGACCACCAGGATCTCTTTTTCAAAATCAGATTCAAAATCAGAGGTCGCCATTTTTGAACAGTTCCTTGAAATAATCGATGGTTATTTTCAATCCCTCCTTCAGCGGGACCTGCGGATGCCAGTCGAGAAGTTTGCCGGCCCGGGTGATATCCGGCTTCCGCTGCCGTGGGTCATCTTCAGGAAGCGGGTGAAACTTCAATTCCAATCGGGAGCCGGTCATTTCCATGACCATCTCGGCAAGCTCTAGAACCGTAAACTCTCCGGGATTGCCGAGATTGACAGGGCCTGTGATCTGGTCAGGCGTGTCCATCAGCCGGATCAGCCCCTCGATCAGGTCGTCCACATAGCAAAAAGAGCGGGTCTGGGAACCATCGCCGTAGATGGTGATCGGCTCCCCCCGCAGGGCCTGGAGGATGAAGTTGGAGACGACCCGGCCGTCATTGGGGTGCATCCTGGGGCCGTAGGTGTTGAAGATCCGGGCCACCTTGATCCTGAGTTGCGTCTGCCGGTGATAGTCGAAAAAGAGGGTCTCCGCGCACCGCTTCCCCTCATCATAACAGGAGCGGGGGCCGATGGGATTGACATTACCCCGGTAGGTCTCGGGCTGGGGATGGATATCCGGGTCTCCGTAGACCTCTGAAGTGGAGGCCTGGAGGATTTTCGCCTTGATCCGCCGGGCCAGGCCCAGCATGTTGATGGCCCCATGGACATTGACTTTGGTGGTCTGCACCGGGTCGTTCTGGTAGTGGATCGGAGAGGCCGGACAGGCCAGGTTGTAGATCTCGTCCACCTCGACATAGAGGGGAAAGGTGATATCATGCCGAAGGATCTCAAAGTAGGGATGGTCCAGCAGATGGACGATGTTCCGTTTGGAGCCGGTGTAGAAATTGTCCGCACAGAGAACTTCATAGCCTTTGTTCAGCAGCCGGTCGCAGAGGTGAGAGCCCAGAAATCCCGCACCGCCGGTGACCAGAATCCGCTTTCGTAAATGCATGATATCGCTTTCTATTGTTTGTTGAAGGATAAAAAGAAGCGCATAGCTCCGCCGCCTCGGTTACACGAGTTGTTTAATATATATAATGAAAAGGCTTTTCAGGGAAGAAAGATCTATAGCAAACCCTCACTTCAATGTCTATCAAAAAAATTCGTTTTCTTTATGCCATAAATAGCCATTTTTATCAATTCATCCGGTAATGGTAAACCGATATTATCCCAAACCTGCCTTTTCCCTCCGATTATGGAGAAGAACCTGATGAACTAAGCTCCGGTTGGGGTCGGGTGAAATGGTAGAATCCGAAGATCCCCAGCCCCATGATCAGGCCGCCAAGGGCAAAGGCCGCTGTGATATCGCTGATGTCCATGATCAGCCCCGCGGCAAGGGCGCCGGTCATCATGCCGAGACTGTGGCCCATGGTCATCAGGGCCATCACCGATCCCATGGCCCCGGCACGGTTCCCCTTCTGAACCGCAAGGGCCATCACCGGAACCATGGAGATGCCCCCGCCGATGCCAAAGGTGATGTTGGCGGCAAAAAGCCCCCAAAAGCCTCGGGCGAGGATAAATAAAAGAATCGCCAGGATTATTATAACGCCGCCGAAAGCCGCCATGATCCGCTTGTTGAGCCGGTCCGCGAGATACCCCATAGGTGTCTGCATCACCCCGCTGACCAGAACGCCGAGCATCACCAGGACCCCGATGGAGGAGGAGGAGAGGGAGAAGCGGACATCGGCCAGAACCGGCAGAAAGCCCCAGATGACACCGATGCAGACCGTGTAGGAGAATCGAAACATAAAAAGGCCGGCAATGGAACGATCTTTCAGCAGGCGATTCCAGGCCACAGGGGTCCGTTTCTCCAGACGGAAGGGCTCTTTGCCTGCGGGCGGCAGCAGAAAAAGGCTCAGCAGAAATCCGATAAAGGCCAGCCCCCCCATGCAGAAGAAGGAGGCCTCAAGGCCGATCTGATCTTTTAAAGTCCCTCCGATCAGAGGGCCTATGCTCAGGCCGGCAAAGACCGAGAGATTGAATAGGCCCATGGTAAACCCCTCCCGGTCCACCGGCGTGATGTCTCCCACATAGGCCTGGATCACCGGCATGGTCATGGCCGATGCGATCCCCTGAATGAAGCGGATGAAGATCAGGCTCTCCACGCTTTGGGAAAAGGCGAATGCAATGGAGAGGAGAGCATAGCAGAGAAGGCCGATCACGATGTAGGGCTTGCGGCCGTTGCGATCCGAACTCCGACCGAAATAGGGAAGAAAAAAGGTTCTGGAGATGGAGAAGGCCCCGAAGATTAGGCCGATATAGAGTCCGCTGGCCCCCAGATCATGGGCATAGACCGGCAGCAGGGGCACCACGATCCCCACGCCGGTGACAGTTGCAAACAGGGAGAAGAAGAGTGTGCCGAAAATTTTTTTGTCTGCTCGCTCCATGACTCTTTAACAGGATACCCCGGAATAGAACTTTGAAACCGTAAAATTTTTGATAGTATCACCCCTGCCGGAGAAGGACAACAGGATTTTGCGATGCCTGCAATTGAGAACCTTATGACTTGCCAAGGCCGTTTTTTTCTGTTAGGGATTTGCCTTATTGATGACCGCCGAATTCGATGAAGCGAATTCACAAATTGCAAACGGATCTTCAACAAAGGAGGCAGATGGATGAAAGGATTTAAAATAGGCTTGGGGGCATTGGCGATACTCCTGATGGCAATCTCCGGAGGAATGGCCGGAGAGACTCTGGATGCGGTTCGCGCCAAGGGTTTTGTTCAGGTAGGGGTCAATCAGGGGCTCTTTGGATTCGGCATGGCCGATGAGAACGGCACATGGCGGGGGCTCGATGTGGACACGGGCCGCGCGATCGCGGCAGCCGTCTTCGGAGATGCGAACAAGGTAAAATTCACCCCCCTGACCGCGGTGCAGCGCTTTACCGCGGTCCAGTCGGGCGAGGTGGATGTGCTCTGCAGAAACGCGACCCGGACATTGAGCCGGGACACCGCGCTGGGGCTCGATTTCGGGCACGTCAACTATTACGACGGCCAAGGCTTTCTGATCACCCGAAAGCTGGGGGTCAAAAGCGCAAAGGAGCTGGACGGCGCGACGGTCTGCGTGCTGCCCGGAACCACCACCGAGCTGAATGTGGCCGACTTCTTCCGCTCCAACAACATGCAGTGGAAGCCGGTGGTGATCGAGAGCACCCCGGAGCTGAACAAGGCCTTTTTTGCCGGCAGATGCGACTGCCTCACCTCCGACATCTCCCAGCTCGCGGGCATCCGCGCGGTCGCGCCCAATCCCGGGGAGTATATGATACTTCCCGAGGTCATCTCCAAAGAGCCCCTCTCCCCTGCGGTGCGCCACGGGGACAGCGAGTGGCGCGACATTGTCGATTACACGGTGCTGGCCCTGATCAACGCGGAGGAGCTGGGGATCAACTCCAAGAATGTGGATCAGATGCTCAAGAGCAACGATCCCAAAGTCCAGCGGTTTCTGGGCGTCACCCCGGGCAACGGAAAAGCCCTGGGGCTCGACGAGAAATGGGCCTACAACATCGTCAAGCAGGTGGGCAACTACGGCGAGGTCTTTGACCGGAACGTGGGGCCCGACACGGCCCTGGGTCTGGCCAGGGGACTGAATGCCCTCTGGACCGACGGCGGCCTGATGTACTCGCCCCCATTCAAGTAAAACGAATCGGCAATTAAAACCAACCGGGGCGGATGCGCTTTTTTTCTGAAAAAGATCCGCGCCGCCCCTTTTCTGTCTTGAAGCGATGAAAACCGAATCCGCAGATATGAATTCACCGGACCTCACGCGGTCGGCCGTCCCCTTCTGGAACGACCCGGACAAGCGCGCGGTGGTCTATCAGATCCTGGCCCTGGGAATGGTGGGGCTGCTGGGCTACTATCTCTTCTCCAATACCCTGGCCAACCTGGAGCGGCAGTCCATCGCCACCGGCTTCGGATTCATGGATAAGGAGGCCGCATTCGAGATCGGCGAGTCTCCCATCCCCTATTCCGCGGCCCATACCTATGCCCGGGCCCTGCTGGTGGGGGTGCTCAATACGCTGAAGGTCTCCTTTATCGGGATCATCTTCACGGTGTTGCTGGGCACATTCGTGGGCATTGCAAGACTTTCCGGCAACTGGCTGCTGGCAAAGCTCTCCGGGATCTACATCGAAGTACTCCAGGACATTCCGGTTCTGCTGCAGCTCTTCTTCTGGTATACGATCTTCTATGAGATCCTCCCCTCCCCGCGGCAGGCTGTCTCCCCTTTTGCCGGCGTTTTTTTGAGCAACCGGGGGCTGGTCTTCGCGGTTCCCCACTACCATCCGGTATATGCGCTTATGGGGATCGCTTTTCTGGCTGCCTGGGCAGGGGTCTTTCTCCTGCGAAAGTGGGCCCGGCGCCGGCAGGAGAGGACCGGCAGACTCTTTCCCGTGATTCGGGTAAGTCTGCTGATGGTGCTGGGACTTCCGATCGGGGTCTGGATCGTCGGCGGGGCTCCGCTTTCCATGAGCGTGCCGGCCCTCACCGGCTTCAACTTCAAAGGGGGGATGAACATCAGCCCGGAATTTGCGGCCCTGCTGCTGGGGCTGGTCCTCTACACCTCCGCATTCGTGGCCGAGATCGTCCGGGCCGGGATCCAGTCAGTGAGCCACGGACAGACCGAGGCCGCGATGGCCATCGGGCTTCGACCGGGGCAGATTTTAAACCTGGTGATCCTGCCCCAGGCCCTGCGGGTGATCATTCCGCCGCTCACCAGCCAGATGCTCAACCTGACCAAGAACAGCTCCCTGGCAGTGGCCATCGGCTATCCTGATTTCGTGTCGGTGGCCAACACCACCATCAACCAGACGGGCCAGGCCATCGAGGGGGTAGCGCTGATCATGATCGTCTACCTCTGCTTCAGCCTGCTCACCTCGCTTTTCATGAACTGGTACAACAAGAAGATGGCCCTAGTGGAACGGTAGGAACGGTAAAGATGGAAAAAGAGAAGTCTATATTGAGCGACGAATCGAATATCAGACCGCCGGCCACTCAGGTGGGGGTTCTGGGCTGGACCAAGAAGAACCTCTTTGACGGCCCCTGGAATACCGCGCTGACGCTTCTGATCCTCTTCTTTCTCTGGAAGGTCATCCCGCCGCTCATCAATTGGTTCTTTATCGAGAGCCGCTGGGCATCGACCTCCGCAGAATGTTATGCGGCCGACGGCGCGTGCTGGTCCATCATCACATACAACATCCGGTTCATCATCTTCGGCCTTTTTCCGCCCCATCTGCAGTGGCGGCCATTGACCGCAATGCTCCTGCTGGCCGGGATGCTCTTTTACAGCCGGGACCGGCGCCACTGGGGAAAAGGGCTCGGATATGCCTGGGCAGTCGCGCTCTTTGTCATGGGGCTGCTGATGAAGGGGGGCCTCTTCGGCCTTGCCCCGGTGGAGAGCACCCAGTGGAGCGGCCTGCCCCTGACGCTGATGCTCTCGGTCTTTGGGATGGTCGCGGCCTATCCTCTGGGGGTGATGCTGGCACTGGGAAGAAGATCGAGGATGCCGGCCATCAAGAGCCTTTCGGTGGTCTATATCGAGATGATCCGGGGGGTTCCCCTCATCAGCCTCCTCTTCATGTCCTCGGTGATGTTCCCCCTGTTTCTGCCCGAGGGGATCACCATCAACAAGATCCTGCGGGCACAGGTCGCGATCATTCTCTTTACCGCGGCCTATATCGCAGAAGTTGTCCGGGGAGGGCTGCAGGCTATTTCAAGAGGGCAGTATGAGGCGGCCGAATCTTTAGGGCTCAACTACTACCAGCAGATGCGGCTGATCATTCTGCCCCAGGCATTGAAGATCGTGATTCCGCCCACAGTGGGGATTCTCATCTCCGCGTTCAAGGATACCTCTCTGGTGGTGATCATCGCGCTCTACGATCTTCTGAAGACGACCCAGTCGGTACTCTCCAACCCGAAATGGATGGGCTTTTCCGCGGAGGCGTACATCTTTATCGCACTGATCTACTTTATCTGCTGTTATGCAATGGCCAGCTACAGCCGGCGGCTGGAGCGGGAACTGGGGGCAAATACATGAGCAGCGCAGGACAAATCACGGCAAACGATCTTAAACCGGTGACCACCGAACCGAAAAGCGATGAGTCTCCGATCATCAGGATCACCGGGATGCACAAGTGGTTCGGTGAATTTCATGTGCTCAGCAACATCCACCTGACCGTGGCCCGGCAGGAGCGGATCGTGATCTGCGGCCCCTCGGGCTCCGGCAAATCGACTCTGATCCGGTGCATCAACCGGCTGGAGGAGCACCAGCGGGGAGAGATCATCGTCGATGAGATCAAGCTGACAAACGACATCAAGAACATAGAGAAGATCCGGGCCGAAGTCGGGATGGTCTTTCAGCACTTCAATCTCTTTCCTCACCTGTCGATTCTGGAGAACCTGACCCTGGGGCCCATCTGGGTCAGAAAGACCCCCAAGGCCGAGGCCGAGGAGACGGCCATGTACTATCTGGAGAAGGTGCGGATCGCGGAGCAGGCCCAGAAGTATCCGGGGCAGCTATCAGGGGGGCAGCAGCAGCGGGTGGCCATCGCGAGAAGCCTCTGCATGAAGCCCCGGGTGATGCTATTTGACGAACCGACTTCTGCACTGGACCCGGAGATGGTCAAAGAGGTTCTGGATGTGATGATCGAGCTGGCAGAAGAGGGGATGACCATGATCGTCGTGACCCATGAGATGGGGTTTGCCAAAAGCGTCGCGCACCGGGTGCTATTTATGGACTTCGGCAGGATCGTGGAGGAGAATAGACCTGAGGAGTTCTTCAACAACCCTCAACATGAACGGACCAAGCTTTTTTTAAGCCAGATTCTGCATTAGCCGGAACCGGCCAGACAGAGGATCATTAAAAAAAAGCCCCGGGGCCCAAATCAGCCCAAGTGATCTTTGCCCAAGGGATCTTTGGGAAGGCTGAAGCTGAAGATTGACCCCTCCCCTTTACCGCTCTTCACCCCAACGCTTCCGCGGTGCGCGCTGATCACCCTTTTGACGATGGCAAGCCCCAAACCCGTGCTCGGCTCCCCGCCCGTGGGCTTGTTGCCCAGTTTTTGAAACTCCTCGAAGAGCTTGGGCTGCTCCTCGAGTGGAATGCCCGGGCCCTGATCCTTTACCGAGACCGTGATCTGTTCATCCCCCTCCTCCAGAAAGATCTCGATCGTGCTCTCTTTTGGGGAGTACTTCAGCGCATTGCTAAGATAGTTGTCGATGGCCTGCTGAATTCGGCTCCGGTCGAAAAGGGCATCGGAGACTTCCCCCAATCGGGTCAGGATCTCGATTCCCTTCCGGTCCCCGATGATCCGGTTGATCCGGATTCGCTCTTCCAGAACCGTTTTGAGGTTTCCCGGCTCAAGATTGAGTTCCATCCGGCCGCTTTCGATGACCGCGACATCGAGCAGATCGTCCAGCAGGGCCAGCATGTTGTTGGAGACGGAATGGATCATCCCCAGCATCTCCTGCTGCCGGGCCGGGATGGCCTCCTTGAGGCGGCGCAGAAGGAGATCGCTCAAGCCGATGATGTTGGAGATCGCGCTGCGCAGATCGTGGGATGCGATGCTCAGAAACTTGTTCTTCAGATTGTTGAGTTCCAGAAGCTTTGCATTGGACTGGTTGAGCGCGTTGTTCTTCTCGAGCAGGTCCGCCAGAAGCCGGCGGTTTTCCATCCTCAGCCGATGCTTTTCACAGGCCCGCTCCACCGCCAGAAGCACCGTATCCTGTATGTTTTCATCCTTCAGCAGATAGTCGCTGGCCCCGCTCTTGATCGCGTCCAGGGCTACCTGTATCCGGTCGTTGACCGTCAAAATGATGATAGGAACTTCCATATCCTGCTTCCGGATCTTCTGGATCAGCTCCAGCCCGTTCATTGCGGCCATATTCATGTCCGAGATGATCAGGGATATCTCCGCATCCTTTTCATAGATCTCAAAGGCCTCATGACCATCCTCCGCGGTAAGGACAGCGTGGCCATTCTCCTCCAGAAGATCCTGCAGGATAGATCGGACAAAGGGGTCGTCATCCACGACCAGGATCTTTTCAAAGATGGTTTCCATAGACCTTTGGCCTGCCTGTTCGCTCGTTTATCCTTCTCTTTGATTCACTGATTTTCCGGACTGATGCAGGTCATATTGCGGCCCTCATTCTTTGCGGTATAGAGGGCCTGATCAGCCATCTCGACCAGGTGGGCCGCCTGCTGCTCCACCGAAGGGACGATGGAAGCCACACCGAGGCTCATGGTTATCATACCGCAGGCCCGGCCGGCCGAATGTTCGATATTGAGGCCGCAGATTTGGGTGCGGATCTTCTCTGCCAGCCTATAGGCTCCTTCCGGGTCGGTCTCCGGCAGGACAATGGCAAACTCCTCTCCCCCGTACCGGGCCACAAAATCCCCGGGCCGGTTCAGGGAATGGTTCATGGCCTGGGCCACCCGGTTCAGACATTCATCTCCGGCCGGATGTCCATAGTTATCGTTGTAGGACTTGAAATCGTCGATATCGGCCATGATGATGGAGAGCAAAGCGCCGCTGCGGCCGGCCCGGCGCCATTCCTGCTCAAAGACCTTGTCGAAATACCGGCGGTTGGGGATTCCTGTGAGGGAATCGAGAAAGGAGAGGCGCTCCAGTTCCTTGTTCTTTCGCTCCAGGTCCGCCATCAGCCACCGGTTCCGCTCGGCCAGCCGGAACTTCTCCATGACCCGGTCAATGGCCAGAAAGATGGTGTCCTGGATGTTCTCATCCTTGAGCAGGTAATCATCGGCCCCGGATTTCATGGCCTCCACCGCAATCTTGATCTCATCATTGCCCGTCAGGATGATGATGGGAAGATTCCGTCCCCTGTTGCGGATCTCACGGATCAGCTCCAGGCCGTTCATCCGGGGCATGTTCATGTCGGAGATCACCAGATCGAAGTCTTCATCTCCCTTCAGAGTCTCCAGCGCGGCCGCGCCATTTTCTGCGGTGGAGACTGCCCGCCCTTCGCCCTCGAGCATCTCGGCCAGAATCTCCCGGATAAAGGCTTCGTCATCCACAATCAGTATTTTCAAATCCTTTTCCGTCATCACCCACCCTATATCTGCATCAGCGCTTCAGTCAAGAGGCTCCCCCACCAGATTCTGAATCGATTCCAGAAGCGAACTCTGATCGAATCCGCCCTTTATAATGTAGGCGTCTGCGCCCACTTCGATGCCTTTGCGCTTGTCCTCCTCCCGGTCCAGGGAGGTGACGAGGATGATGGGAATATACCGATAATCCTCCTCCTCCCGGAGGCGCCGGGTGAGGGTGAGGCCGTCCATCTGGGGCATCTCCACATCCGAGACGATAAGATCGAAGGCCCCGGCTTTTGCCTTCTC
>JAABSP010000168.1 GCA_011390345.1 Desulfobacteraceae bacterium | reverse complement strand
CCCGCTTCGCTTCAGCCGACTTTCTTTCCGCCGGCCGTGAGCGCGGATGCTCCACTGGTCCTGACTTTTACCTTGACCGCCAGAAACGAGGCGGGAGATGAAGGCACGGACGAGGTCATCGTAACCGTCCAGGACAACGGCATCACCGGTTTCCCCGAAAGCGTGGTTCCCTTCAAGACAATCAAGGATAATAACATGGGCATCAGAGGGCAGAGCGGATATATCGTTGCCCTGATCCCTGTAGATCCCGCAGAGATGGAAAACAGTGAGAACAAGCCGGAAGAAATGCCCTACGGCATGTCCGAGATGATAGTAAATGTGGATAAGCCGGGAGATACCGCAGTGGTCAATTTCTATCTGCCTGAACTGGCCAAAGAGGAGGCTGCAGCATACCGGTACAGTGAAGCTGCGGGATGGATGAACTACGGAGACAATGTCACCTTCAGCGAAGACCGGAAAACCGTGGCATTGACGGCTGTGGACGGCGGAGAACTCGATGCGGACGGGCAGGCCGACGGAAAGATCACCCTTTCATTTGCAATGGGTGCTGCCGCTGATGTTGAGCCGCCCGAACAGGGAACAGACGACGATACGGATGATGTCGATGATACTTCCTCCGGTGATGACGGCGATTCCAACAACTGCTTCATCGGAACCTCCGGAGCCGGTGTGACCTTTGGATGGGGAAGCCTCTTCTATCTGGTTCCCTTCATCTTCATTGCCATCCGTAACAACAGACCTTAGATTCACAGTCGAATGATTTGTGACTGTAAGCGTTAGATGATAAAGGCAGGCAGAGGAGTTTTCTTCTGCCTGCCTTTTCAATGCTGGCCCCTGATCCTCCTTCAGCTTCCTCAATCATTTCCTCGTCCTGAAATCTGTCACCGTCCCCTCCCGCGCATCCGCTTGACATCCCCGCCATTTTCCGTCAAAATCAATTCCATGACACACTTGGACGAAACAGAAGGCACCGACGCGGCGCCTCACGAGGATGAACTCGACAAACCGGTCAAGAACCCCCATGATGCCGCATTCAAGTCCGCGTTCAGGAAAATCGACCTGGCCCGGAGCTTCTTCCGGCACTTTCTGCCGACAAGGTTCCGGGTATTCTTCCGGACTACGGATATCATATGCCGGTGATGCCGACGCGGGAGATGGCGGAATCTGCCTGTCCTTCAAAACGGAAAGGAAATAAGACATGCCCGAACAATTCTCCGTCTCGGAAGCCAAAAACAGGCTGACAGCCATTGTCCACAGCGTGGAAAACGGGGCTGCCGTTCGGTTGACCCGCCGCGGCAAGCCCGTTGCCGTGCTTTTGTCCATTGAAGAATATCAGCGTCTGACCGGCAGACAGAAAGATTTTTGGACCGCCTTGACCGATTTTCGACAATCTTTTGAACCGGACGGAGAAGACGGGATTTCGGGGCAGGAGTTCGAAGGAATAAGGGACTTGTCCCCGGGCCGGGAAGTCGTGCTGTGAAAATCCGATATCTTCTGGATACGAATATTATCTCCGAACCCCTGAAACCGAAACCCGACGCGGGCGTGATGGGAAAACTGAAAGCTAACCGCAGCCGTCTGGCAACCGCTGCGCCGGTCTGGAATGAACTTCTGTACGGCTGCCATCGCCTGCCCCTATCCCGCAGAAGGCAACAAATCGAAGCCTATCTTTATCATGTCATCCTCCCTTCGATGGATATCCTGCCCTACGACGAAAAAGCTGCCGCATGGCATGCACAGGAACGGGCGCGGCTTGAAGCCGTCGGCAAAACACCGCCTTTTGTTGACGGGCAGATTGCTGCCATTACCAAGGTGAACGGACTTGTGCTCGTTACGAGGAATATCAAAGATTACAAGCTGTTTTCGGATATCGAGCTGCAAAGCTGGCACTGAATCCTGTGGAAAACCATCCATAGCTGAAGAAAATTGAAGAGGCCAGAAAAAGCGGAACCGGAGATCTCCCGGAATGGATCACCGGGGACATGAACGATGCCGATCCGCTCCGATGAAGTAAAAAAATTCAACAAAAAGGGGAATCAGCATGAAGGCCAGAAAACTGCCCCTCGGCATTTCCGGCTTTGAAAAACTGATCGGGGAGGGATACCACTACATCGACAAAACCCCTTTCATCAAAGCGGTGATCGATTCGCCCTTTGAGGCGCTCCTCTTTCCCCGTCCCCGGCGGTTCGGCAAGACCTTGAACCTGAACATGCTGCGTTGCTTTTTCGAAAAGTCCGATGCGGATCGCAGCGGACTGTTCCGCGGCCTTGCCATCCGAAGCGGCAGCCATTTTGAAGATCATCAGGGAAAATACCCGGTGATATGGCTGACCTTCAAGGATGTAAAGCATTCCCGGTGGGAGGGGTGTATCCGCGGACTGACTGCGGCCGTTCAAAAGGCGTATTCCCGCCATCGGTATCTGTTGGAAAGCGACTGCCTCTTTGCCGAAGAGAAGGCATATTTCGAAAAGATATTGTCACCGGAGCCGGAATACACCGCGTGTGAAACGGCATTGAGCCGCCTGAGCGAATACCTGCACCGCTGCCATGAAGAGAAGGTCGTCATTCTGATCGACGAGTACGACACCCCCATCCATGCGGCCCATGAGGGCGGATATTACAAACAGCTTATTGAATTTATCCGCAACTTTCTCAGCGGGGGGCTCAAGGACAATCCTCACCTTTTCAAAGGGGTTCTGACCGGCATCCTGCGGGTGGCCAAAGAATCGGTCTTTTCCGGCCTGAACAATCTGGGAACCTATACCCTGCTGGATCGGGACTTCAACACCGCGTTCGGATTCACCGAGGCCGAAGTCACGGATCTGCTTCATGAGCACGATATGGACGACCGGAATGCGGATGTCTCGGCATGGTACAACGGCTATCTCTTCGGCGGCGCGGTCATCTACAATCCCTGGTCCGTGCTGCAGTATGTGCAGCGGAGACCGGTATATCCCTCTCCCTACTGGGTCAACACTGCCGATTCGGAGATGATCGAACGGCTGGCCACCCGGGGCGGAAAGATCATCCGGGAGGAGATCGGGCAGTTGCTGGAGGGAAAGCCCATCATAAAGCCGGTCTACGACGCGGTCGTCATGGGCGATCTGGAAAGCCGGGATGATCTGCTCTGGAGCTTTCTGCTCTTCAGCGGCTATCTCAAGCCTGTGGAACAGCTCGATTTCGAAACCTGGAAGCTGCAGATCCCGAACCGGGAGATCCGCGTGGTCTATCGGAACCTGGTGCGCCGCTGGTTTGACGAAACCGTGGAGACGAACCGGCTCGAAGAGATGATCCGGGCGCTGGAAAAGGGGGATGTGGGCGGGTTTGAGGAGATGCTCTCTTTGATCGTTCTCCGGGTGATGAGCTGCCATGATCTGGCCGGGGAGCCGGAAAAGGTCTATCATGCGCTGGTCGCCGGTATGCTGGTCTGGATGTCGGACCGGTATGAGATCAAATCCAACCGGGAATCGGGATTGGGCAGATTCGATCTGATGCTGAAGCCGAAAGATCGGAACCGGCAGGGGATCATCATCGAATTCAAGAGGGTGGATGAAAGGCATACTCCGGAAAAGACCCTTGAAGCGGCCATGGCGCAGATCGACGCGAAGCGGTATGCCGCAGAACTCGAAGAAGCCGGGATCAGAGAGGTGCTGAAAATCGCGATCGCTTTCAAGGGAAAGCAGCTCTGGACTGCGCATAAATGACGGAAATGACCTCTTTAAGGGATTCGTAACACCAGAATTCATCTGATTCTGGTGATGGGCTATGATGAGCCATCCTTTCCAGCTTCCAATTTCAGCCATCTCCTCATTGACCTCCCTCCTCCATTCATGCTATGCTATACCCTTTTAGCTATGATCTGTTTCGTAAGGATACCCTGAAGCGTGCAGGGCTCCGGCCTGTTGCGGATGACGCTGCCATTAGCGTTGCCCCGGACAAGCTCAAAGACCAGGGCGTCACCGAGCTGGAGAAGGGCTTCATGGACTGGGATTCATCTGCTGCGCCGGTGATGATCGACGAGGTGCCGATCAATCTCCTGATTGCCGAGTTCCTGCGGCTTCTCTCCAAAATCTCCGAAGGATATTTTCGGTTCCTCTGCCCCCTCTGCTCGGAATTTCTAACCGCAATAAATTCCAAAACCAACCTGGCCAGATGCTTCCGCTGCGAAAAGAACTTCAACCCCACCGATATGGTGATGCAGGTGAATCACTGCAACTTCAAAGAGGCTGTGGAATATTTCGACAGTTTTGTCATTCTGAGAAGACATCTTCCTTTTCAGGGGTTTTGGGGGCATCTGTTCTCTACGGGCTTCGGAGTCATTTAATTTGAGACTGATGGGTTCAATTATTTTGGGGCTTAAGCAAGAGCGGATCGAGGCGGACTTGATTGCGCGGGAAAAGGAGCTGGAGGAGAGTGGGGTCGCGATCAATGTCCTGCTGATAAAGATCGATCAGGAGAAGGAGGAGCTGAAGCAGTCCATCACCGCAAATCTGAGCGAGTCGGTTCATCCCTATATCGAAAAGCTGGAGAAGACGGAGTTGAATTCCCGCCAGAAATCTCTTCTCAATATCCTCGCCGCTAATCTGAAGGGGGTCACATCTCCTTTTATGGTTAAAATATCCCTGCAATATGCAAATCTAACGCCGACGGAGATCACGGTTGCAAAGCTGATTCGGGAGGGGAGGCCGAGTAAGGTGATATCGGATTTGTTGAATCTCTCTGTCAATACAGTGCTTTTTCATCGGAGCAATATCCGGAAGAAACTGGGGCTGGGAAATCAGAAGGTGAATTTGCGGGGGTACCTTGCCTCGTTGGAAGAGTAGAATTGATAGGTTTTTACTATTGGTTTGCTATTGGTAAACAAACTTGCAGAACATGGGATGTTTGGTTATTAA
>JAABSP010000167.1 GCA_011390345.1 Desulfobacteraceae bacterium | reverse complement strand
GCCCCCGCAGGCCCGGTATTCAGCAGCTCCTGATAGACCCGGAAAATCCGCCCCCGCACCCCGATGGTCGAAAAACGCTTGAGTGAGAAAAACTCGGGCCGCTTCACCATCAGTTCCATATCCTCGGGCGCGATGTAGGGAATGAAGGCTCCCTCCTGATAGAGCGCAATATCATCGGCCTGGATGAGAATATAGAGGCAGAGCAGAACCGGAATGGGCCCCGCCTTCATCCCAAAGGGAGGCCGCATCAGCACCCCGATCAGATCCGTAACCGGAACCGGCCCCTCTTCTGCCGCGGCCACCCGCTCCTCTATGGCATTCCAAACCCCAAAGTATCGGCTATCCAGCCCGGGCCCCACAAAGCCCCACATCCCGTCAACCCCCTTCTGATGAAGCCCCTCGGCCAGCAGCATAGTCCGGTAGATCGCCACCTCGGGCCCCGTTCCGGTCATCCCAAGATTCTCTTTCCCCTCGCCGATCAGCATGGCCTCGATCAGCTCCCGCCGGGCCCGGGACGCGGCCGCTGTAAGCCCGTTCCGGTTGATCAGCTCGTTTCGGATGACCGGGGAGTGAGAAAAAACCCCATCGCAGAGAAAGGAGAGCAGCTCCGAGAGGTTCCGGCCGCTTTTCAGGAGATAGACTTTGTCGCGGTGGCGCCAGGTGACATCCGGGCTGCCGGGGGTGAAAAGGTCTTCCAGGTAATTGCGCAGCCGGGATTCCGCGGCCCGGGCCCTGAACCGCGCCTCTTTCCGGGCAACCCCGTCCCGGGCCAGCTCAGGGGAGACATCCAGAAGCATTCGGGCCGCGGCCGCATCCAGCGCAAGATCCCGCACCTGCTCTTCCCGGTCCGCAGTTGCGATCAGCACAGGCCGGCCATCCTCTGCAGCCCCGGGCCCCGGTTCCGGAGACGACCCTTTTTTGAAGCCGTAGAGAATGAGCCCGTCGGCCCCATCGGGAATGGCCGGCCCCTTCTTTCCGGCAATCTCTTCGGACTTGGCCCACCGCCGCTCGAACCGGCGAAGGGTTCCGGTCTTGTAGGAGTGGCGGGACGCGATCAGAGGCGAGAGGGGAAATGCCCGCCCAAGGATCTCTTCCATGGAATGACCCAAAAGAAGCTTTCGCTGTTCGCGGATCGCGGCCCGGATATCGACGTCGGTTCCCTCCCAGAGCCGGTATTCATCGGCATATTCCCGATAGATGAGCATCCCCTTCTGGCTCAGGCCCTCCAGCAGAGCCCGGACATCCTGGCCGGCCCTTTGTGCCCCATAGGCCACCACCCCGGCAGATGCCCGAAAAGTGTAGGGCCCTCCAATGAGATTGAGCAGGCCGATGATCTTCAAAACCCGCTGTTCCGGTTCCGGAAGAGCCCCGGCCTTGTCGATCATGTTCTGGATCTCGATCCACCGGCCGGCCCCGGGCCGTCCCGAGGAGATGCCCCCGGCCGAAGCGATGAAGTAGTCATAGAGATGTTCGGGCCCAAAGGCCGGAAGATGACCGTTTCGGCCCTCCAGACCCTGACGGTGAAGGTATGCAGGAAGCGCATTCGGCTCTCCGCCGCAGAGAAACGCGAACAGAGTCCGATCGTTTTGCGCGAAGCGGACGCACAGCTCCGGCAGACAAAGAGCTGCAATCGGGTGAAGCGGATAGAGACCAGCAAGGGTGGAAGGGTCAAGATCGGTGATCTCTTCGATCCCCAGCCGGCCGGCCTCGACCCGGTGCGCGTCGGCCCATGTGCGGATGCGCCGGGACAGCTCCGGGTTTACCGATTCGGGTTCGAGGGTCTCTGCAATGAACCCGACCATCTGGTGCCGGGGCTCCACAAACGCGATATCCTCGAACCGGCCCTGGATCTTGCCCCACTCCTGCCGCTGGGTGTTGGTCAGCCCCGAGGCATACTCCTCGAATGCCTGGTGCAGACAGACCCAGAGATAGACCCCCGGAGACTCGGCCAGTTGCTGGAGGATGAAGAGATCCCCGGTCTCGGGAAACCGGGCCAGATACTCCAGACTCTTGCCGAACTCGTCGAGCGCGACCGCCACAGGCGCGCGGTAAACCTCCCCGGCCTTTACAAAAGCGCGGGCCAGAGCCGCGGTATCGGTCACATCATCATCTGCAATCCCCTGAAGCGCGGAAAGCAGCCGCGTCCGTTCGGTTCGGGTTCCCGAAGGCCCGACCCTATTTTGAACCGCACGAAGCAGCCCCGCTGCCAGAGTCCGGCTTATGGGCGCAAACGCGGCCGTCACCGGAACCCGGAAGAGACCGCTGCCCTTGGAACCGTGCCTTTTCATGCCATCGAGCAGTACCTGCAGCAGCCCCGGGTCCTTTTTGGAGAGCATCTTCCGCGCGGCCCTGGCCCCCTTGTCCCCCTCGGGGCCGCAGAGTGTCAGCAGGAACCGGACAAAGGCCGACTTGCCCATGCCGTAGGGCCCCGTCAGAGACCAGGCCGAGACCCGCTCCCGGTTCAGCCCCGCAGCCAGCCGATGGATGATGGAAAGCCCTTTGCCCGTAAGGATGTAGCGGTTCAGGGCATCCGGGTCTGAAAGATCCCGCTCCAGATTGACCGAGCGGGCAACCGCGCGGTCTGGGAAGATGAAATCGGAAAGTCTTTGGGTCATAAAAAAGGGTGCTGCTCTCTTTTGAGTGTAAAAAAACAAATCGGCGCGGAACGCCGAATTTTATACATCAGGTGGGCCGGGATTTCAAGAGGTTTTTCAGTTATCGGTCGGGGCTGGCATCCCGTCTTCGATTTCCGATAACGCCCGATCAAAGGGAATCGGATCGGAATCCGCCTGTTTGGCCGCATCATATGCCCGGATATCTTCGAGTTCATCCAGCGCGTCGAGGATCTCCTGCCATACATCTATCGGCAGAACAACCGCCTTTGGGTTGCCTTCGGCATCAATGACATATTGTTCGTGATATCGGATCATCGTTTCTTTCTTTTCCATTCAACTGTTTATCCGTTAAACCGCATTTGCCAGAGACCGAACGGTCAAAACCTCATCCGCACGCAGTGCTTCTACAGCAGAAACCGGCACCGTAACAACTGCCAGCGATTCTCCCAGCGCATTGAACACCTCCAGCACACATCCCGCTTCACCGCCTTCCGGATGGGGGACAAAATCGACCAGGGTCGCGATGTCTCCGGCTTTGAGTCTGTATTCCGGAAAGTCTCTGTTCAGGGCGACTTCTTCGTATAATTCGAATTCCATCTTATCTCACCTTCCAGGGTTTGAGGGTTACAAACCGGAATTCTCCATCAATACTTCGCTGCAGCCAGATTGTGATGACAGGCAACTGCACCCTATTAACGCCGAAACTACGCCGCCTCATGCTTTCGATTTTCGGCAATCTTGATTTTCTTCCCGTACTTTTCACAGAAATAGCGGATGCATTCCGGCGCGATATCAACGGCCTCTTCGTCATGCTCTCCGGTTTCGGGATTCAGCCAGATCAGCGTATAATCCCCCTTGACCGACCCGAACCTCGTTTTATCCCGCAGCGGCCGCAGTGCCTCTCCCGGATCTTCTTCCACGATCAGCGGGTAAAAATCGAGTTCATAGATCGACACATCCAGATCCTCCTCGAACCAGAGTCTCAGGACATAATCCCGGATATGCTCGGCCTTGAGGAGCCCTCTTTCAAAACGGTTCTGCCAGTTGGATTCATCCGCGGCGTATTCGGACCATTCTTTCCATTTCATGACGGCTATCCCACGATTGATAAAAACGAAGACAATTGAGCAGGGTCAAGTCTCTCTTGCATAATGAAAAATCCGTGTCGGTGAAATATCTTCACCACCGGGCCAGCACAGACCGCCCAAAGGATCGACAGCGACTTTTTGAAAATAGCGATCGTTCCTCAGACGCCAGAAAGCCTCCCGATTCTCCACCAGCGGTGTCAGATCCAGCTCCAGCGTTTCATCATTTTCCATTGTCACCCGGAGCCGGTATCCGCCGAGCGGTTCCGCATCGACCGCTTTTTTCCACGGGGCATTAACGGCTGAGATCATCCCAAATCTCCATCAGTTCCTCTTCTTCCCCCTTTCCGCCAAACATACCATTATTATCCGCATTTTGCAACGCATCGGATGCCCACAGCGGCTTCCGAATCGGTCAGAACCGCAGGAATCGCGATTGACCAGCAGCGCAGTATATAATAGAATCTCCGATTAGGGAACGAATGCCGAAATCGTTAAAAAACTGGCCGGGATATGCACCGAAGAGGGCTATGAGATGCCGACAATATGCACCCCTGAAGCCCTGATGGGAGAATAAAAAATGAAACCGGACCCGATTATCGAAGAGATCCACAGGATCAGGCAGGAACGGGCAGAAAAGTTCGATCACGATCTTTCTGAGATGTTCAAGGAGTTGAAAGAGCAGGAAAAGAAAAGCGGGAGAAGATTTGTTTCCCTGCCGATTAAACGCAAACCGAATCCGAATGCCGCATGACAGATGCCATCAAACCATCAGCAGAAAGCTTGAAAGAACGGTATGCGGATTCGGAGCAGGAAGAGAAGACCGATCTTTTCGACGAGCCGTTCATCGGAATGTGGCGGGATCGTGAGGATATGAGGGAGAGCAGCGAATGGGTCAGGAATCTTCGAAAGAGGGGATGGGCCGTTGAAGTTGGCTGATTCGGATTTCACCTTATGTTCCCATCCCAATCCTCGGGATCGACCTTCTCCTGATCCTTTGTGGCTTCAAGAAATTCCCGAAGGTCTTCGGCGTCCCATACGCCGAACAGATCCATGAACCCTTCCGGGTCATTCTTCTCTGAATGATCCTGTTCGTTCTCCTGCATCCTCATATCCCTCAATCGCCTTGCCATCTTTCATTCGAAAGCAGAAGATCAGGCTGTGGAATCCGAATAGGCAAACACATCGGTCATCACTGTCTTGGAAGGCTTTGCATCTCCATGAACCATTTTCCGAATCTTTTCTACC
>JAABSP010000102.1 GCA_011390345.1 Desulfobacteraceae bacterium | reverse complement strand
AGCTGCCCCCTGCTGGCCTCGGCCGCGATCGTTCTCTCCACTGTCGCCTCCTTCTTCTCCCTCTCCGTGGCGCTCATGCTGTAAAAATTCATTTTAATGCGAAACTTCAAGCTTATCATCGAATACGACGGGACCGGATTTCACGGCTGGCAGCGCCAGAAAGAGGAGAGAACCGTGCAGGGGGAGATCGAGGCCGCGGTTGAGACCATCACCCGGCAGAAGATCACCCTGATCGGATCGGGCCGCACCGATGCGGGGGTCCACGCACTGGGCCAGACCGCAAATTTCAAATGCGAAACGGGCCTCTCCCCGGAAAAGATGGGCAAGGCCATGAACAGCCTGCTCCGGGAGGACATCGTGATCCACGACTGCCGGGAAGTCCCACCCGAATTTCATGCCCGCTACGACGTGGCCGGCAAAATCTACGAGTACCACATCCTCAACCGGCCTCTGCCGTCGGCGATCCAGAGACGGTTTCACTGGCACATTGCGGGACCGCTGGACATTTCGGCCATGCGAGAAGCCATTGTGCCCATCCGGGGCCGCCACGACTTCAAAGCATTCGAAGGAACCGGCAGCCCCAGATCCCACACCGTTCGCCATGTGATGGCCGCTGATCTCCTTCAGGGCGAAGGGGGAAAGCTGCTCTTCCGGATCGAGGCGGACGGCTTTCTGCGGTTTATGGTTCGGAATATCGTCGGGACCCTTGTGGAGGTCGGAAGAAAGAAAATCCTCCCCGAAGCGGTGGAGAAGATCCGGGAGGGAAAGGATCGGAGCCGCGCCGGGGCTACGGCTCCGCCCCAGGGGCTGTTCTTGATGGTAGTCCGTTATTGAAGATGAATGCCAAAACAACCCCCTTTTTTGTCAAGATTCATGCTGAAAATGGGGGTTGTTTTATCATAATATGTCCATTTAGAGAGCCAAATTCTTCTCTGCTTCAGGAAGGCTTCGATGGATGAGCCGTGGAATCGGGTCTTGATTACGACAATTCATCGACCGCCGCCGCCCATGAATCAGCAGATCCAGTTCATGGACGATCCCCTTCATACCATGCGCCTCGGCATTCATCTGCTGGGAAGCACAGGCCGACTCCTCGGCCATGGCCGCGATCTGCTGCACCGTTGAATCCATCTCCGTGATGGCCTCATTGATCTGCCCCACCCCCCGGGCCTGCTCGTCGGAAGCGGCCGCGACCTCCCGAACCAGGGTCGCCACCTTGGCGGAAATCTGGCTGTTCTCCATCAGTGCTTTGAATACGGCCTCGTTTACCTTGGCCGCGGCAAGAATATGATCATTCGATTTTTCGATCCTTGCAGATGTCTCTTTGGCCGCCTCGATGGATCGGGCCGCGAGTTTTTTCACCTCTTCCGCGACTACGGCAAATCCTGCGCCGGCCTCACCGCTCCTTGCCGCTTCGATGGAGGCGTTGAGGGCCAGGAGATTGGTCTGGAAGGCGATCTCGTCGATAGTCCTGACGATTCCTGCGGTCTCCTCCCCGGCTGAAACCGTATTGCCGATGGCGGTCTTCATCTCCTCCATGCGGCTCTGAATAGAGGCCAGATTGGGCTCCACCTCCTTTACCACCAGCCGATCTATCTCTTGGGAGTTGAGCGCATTCTGCCGGATCATCGCGGTCAGTTCCTCGATGGAAGAGGCGATCTCTTCCACTGATGCGGCCTGCTCGGACGCGGCTTCGGCAAGAGTCTGGCTCGATCCGGAGACCTGAGAGGCCGCGGCGCCCACCTGCTCGGACCCGCCGCTGAGGGATTGGATGATCCGGATGATGGGGCGATTGATGCTGTCGGCAAAGAAGAAGGCGACCAGCAGTGTCAGCCCCACAAAGACTGCAATGGCCGTCAGCAGGACATTGCGGATCTCAACCGCGCCGGCCAGAAATTCGGCCTTGTCCTGGGTGAAGACCACTGTCCAGTCCGTAATGGGAACTTTATGGAAACCCGCGATCTTATCGATCCCCCTGAAGGCATACCGGGAAAGACCATATTCTTTTGACATGATCAGCGGCGCAACCTCTTTCATCCCATCCAGGCGATAGATATTGGCCTTTAAGATGATGCTTCGATCCGGATGGAGCAGCGCGGTTCCATCCTCCGACAGAATATAGGAATAACCGGTTTCACCGGAACGGGTTACGGTGATGGAATGCAATAGTATATCGAGCTTCAGCACCGATATCACCGCGCCGGCAAACTTGCCGTCTTGGGTCATGACCGGGGCCGCAAAGGGAAGCACCATCTCCTCGGTGGCCTTGGAGATCACCGGCTCAGACACAATGGTCATCCCGGCCTTTACCTTTTGGAAATAGGGCCGATCCGATATATCGACCCCCACATACCGGCCCCCGTTTGCATCGGCAAAGCCTAAGCCCTGTGTATCGACCACAAAAAATCCATTATACTCATCGATCATCTCCCCCAGGGTCTTGACCAATTTTCGCTCCAGATCGGCAATCTCTGCTGCCGAACCTTCCACCCCCCTAAGCATGACACTCTGGGCAGCCTCGATCACCGAATTGCTGGCAGCAAAGCTTTTTGCCAGTTTCATCTCCTCCCGAAGGGTCGTCTCCACAAGGTCTGCCACGGTTTTGGACATGGCAAGGCTCTGGTTTTCCGATACTTTCGTCAACCCCTCGGATGACCGGTGTATCGCATATCCCCCCATAGAGACCAGCGGAATCAGAACAATGAGAAGGCTTCCGATGATCAGTTTCATTTTAAGACAAAGTTTTTTTTTCATGTAAAAGTACTCCTCCATTGACCAAATTAATGGGATGGCTTTTTGATAATCCATTTGCAGTATTGCCGGAATCATCCTTGTTGTGGGATCTACCAATGGTTCGGTAATTTTTCGGGTTCACATAGCTTCAAACTATAAATACCTGAAATTATTGAAAGCAGGCTTTTAAGCGGTAAATCGTAACCCATTGAAATTATTGAATCCAAAATTTTTTACCGGACTATTGATCTACCACATTTTCAGAAAAACGGAAAGGACTTTTGCAACTATCGAAGAAAAAAGCGGATCGGGAAACTCTCCTGTTCCCATATTCTGATCTCAAATCATATTAAGTTTTTATGAAATTTCAAGTCATAATCACAAAAAAGAGGCTACTGCAGGGGCCACAACAGCGGAGCAATTCCCATAAGAACGCCGAAGACGAGGATCACGAGTCCTATGCCGAACTTGAGATAATCCCGGGTCGTATATCCTCCCGGCTCCTGAACCAGCATCACCGCAGGATGCCCCACCGGCAGCAGAAAGGTGGCAGAAGCTCCCACGATCACGGCAATGGCAAGCCCCTTGGGATCAAAGTTCATCGCGTTGGCCGACTGGATGGCCACAGGGGTCATGATCACTGCCACAACCGCATTGTGCATGGCCTGGGTGAGAAGGATGGAGAGAAGTGCGATGGCCGCCATCAGGGCAAGGGGGCCGTATGCGCCGATGGAATCTGTCAGGAGGGTTGCGATCTGGGAGGCCGCGCCGCTCTTCTCCAGCGCGGTTCCGATGGGATACATCCCGGCCACCAGCACAATGGTGCGCCAGTCGATGCTCTCGTAGGCTTTCGCGGGGGTGAGAACGCGGATGAGGATCATGGCCGCAGCCCCGAAGAGTGCGGCAACCGCGATGGAGAGCCAGTCCATGGCCGCAACCACGATCACGGCCATAAAAATGGCAAGGGCAAAGGGACCCAGGTGGCGCAGCTCCGGCGGCGAACTTTCCCGGACCGGCCGATTGATACAGAGAAAATCGGGTTCCGGCTTGAACTCCCGGACATCCTCCCGATCGCCGAAGAGAAGCAGGCCGTCTCCCGGTTCCAGTGTCCGGTCCCGGGCATCGGTGCGATAGGGCCTGCCGTTCCGCCAGATCGCGATGCCGGTCAACCCGGTCTTCTTTCGGAAATCCATCTCCCGCAAGGTCTTGCCGATGGCTTCGGAGCGAGGGGGCACGACCAGGTCCACCATATCGAAAAGGCTCCAGGAGAATTCCTCGCTGGGGTCCGGCTGCCCCATGACCCGGAGGCCGTCGTAATCGCGGGTCAGGGCATGAAGCCGCTCCGAACGGCCCCCGAGGGCCAGCACATCTTCTGCTTCCAGAGTAAAATCGGCATCCTCCACCGAAATCTGCTCCCGGTTCCGGATCACCATGATCACACTCAGGCCGTACTTCTCGCCGATGCCGATCTCGTTGACCGATTTACCGACCGCAGAAGATTCGCGCCGCACCACCACCTCCCAGAGCCGCTCTTCCATCTGATAGGTCTCCAGCAGGTTCTCCTCTTCCCCATCGGAATTTCCGTCAGATCCATTCGAACCATTCGATCCATTCGAACCGTCCGATCCGTCCGATCCGTCCGATCCGTTTGAACCGTTCGATCCGTTCGATCCGTTTGAACCATGATCGGGATTTGAACCATGCTCCGGCAGCAGCCACTTTCCCAGCAGGAGATGGTAGACCATCACCGAGACCACGATCGCGGCCCCCAGCAGGGTAAAGCCGAAAAAGCCGAAGGCATCCGCGCCCGATTCCTTCAGCAGGTCATTGACCACCAGGTTGTGGGATGCGCCGATGAGGGTTAGATTTGCCCCGGCCAGACCGGTCGCGGCCATTGGCAGCAACAGCTTGGAGGGCTGCATATCGTTCTGCCGGGCCAGCCGGAGAACTGCCGGAATGAAGATGGCGACAGCGGCCACGATATTGATGAAGCCGGAAAGAACCCCCGGAATCCCGGTACTGAAGGTCTTTAAGAGGAATCGGTTCCCCTTGACCAGAGACTGAATCCGGTCCGCCAGCCATTTGACGACTCCGCTGCGCACCAGCCCCGCGCCGATGACCAGAAGAGAGGCGATCGCGATCACCGCATTGCTTGCAAATCCGGAAAAGGCCTCTTCGGGCTTCAGCACTCCGGAGACGGCAAGGGCCACTGTCACCAGAACCGCAACCAGATCTGCCCGGAGCCATTCGGTGATGAAGAAGAGGATTGCAACCCCTAAAATCGAAAAGATGATGATCGTATCCGCATTCATTTCAGACATTATTTTATGGTTTCAGGGAGAGGAAAGTCAAGACCGGAAGAAATAAAATAAAGTCGCTGAGGGGCAGAGGAGGCAGGGATTTTCAACTATAAACATTTTCAACTATAACAGGATCACGAATCCGCAGATGCTGATCGCACCGGCCAGCGCGGCCCAATCCCGCTTTTCTGCATTCAACTGCGGATCGGTTCGCTCTTCTGCATAGCAGCGGGCCTCCATCGCAATCGCCATGCTGTCCGCATCCTTCAATGTGCGGCGCATCAGGGGGATCATCAGCCGGGTGAGGCGGTAGAAGAAGCCCCGGGTCTCGATGCCCCTTGCCCGCTGCGCGTCCTGGGTCTGCCGCACCTGGTGCAGGATTATCGGGATGAAGCGGAGGGTCAGGCCGATCATGACCCCGATCCGCGCATGAGGGATGAAAGGAACCGGCGCGAGGAGCCGGGAGACAGCGGCTTTGATCTCCCATGTCCGAGTGGTGGCCATCAGCAGCATTCCCGCCAGCGCGATCAGGAGCAGTCTGCAGGAGACGAGAAGCCCCATGAGCGTTCCCTCAAGAGTCGGGGAGATGCCCATGAAAGAGAAAAGAGCTTCCCCCGGCGTGGAAAGTGACCTTGCCGCAAAGACGAAAAAGAGCAGTACAAAGAAATAGCGAAGCTCCCGCAGGATCTTCACCGGAGAGAGGCCTATCCGGAAAAGCGGAAGGAGTGCCGTCCCTTGCAGCAGCAAAAGCGGAGCCATTCGGGCATGGAGGGTTGCGATGCTGATCAGGATCAGTCCGATGAGCTTGACCCGGGCATCGAGCCGGTGAAAAAAGGAATCCCCGGGAAGATAGCCGAAGTTCAACTCAGCCATGATTCGATCCTCCCGCCATTGCGGAACGTGCAGGGCTGCCGCACCCCGAAGCGCTCGGTCTCCGCCATAACGGTTTCGGGCGGGCCGTCTGAAACGATCCGCCCCTCTGCCATGAGGACCAGCCGGTCCGCATGTGCGATAACCTTCTCCAGATCATGAGTGGTGAGAAGAATCGTCTTTCCGGCTCGGTGAAGGGCAAGAATCGCGGAGAGTACCTGCCGTACCCCCGGGTAATCGAGGTTGGAAAAGGGCTCGTCAAAGACCGCGATCTCGGCCTTCATGGCCAGCATCCCCGCGATGGCCAGGCGCCGCTTCTCCCCTCCGGAAAGCAGGTGCGGCCTTCGCGCGGCAAATGCCGAAAGGCCCGTCTCGGAAAGGGCATCTTCCACCCGCCGCTCGATCTCCTTCCGGTTCAGCTTTAAATTCTCGGGGCCGAAGGCCACATCATCATAGACAGTCTCGCCGATGATCTGGGTGTCCGGGTCCTGGAAGACCATCCCCACCATCTGCCGGGCCCGCCGAAGGTCATCTGCCACCGGAATTCCGGCAATCCGGACCGTGCCGACATGGGGCATCAGCAGGCCGTTGAGATGGCGCAGCAGGGTCGTCTTGCCGGAGCCGTTTGGCCCTGCGATCACCACGAATTCTTCGCGCCGTACAGAAAGGTCGATCTCCTGATTTCCAAAGGTTCCGTCTCCGAACCGGTGGCTTAAGTTTTCGATCTCAAGGATCTTCATGGGCAGCAAATTTCATGTTGTGGTTCGAACAATAATTGAGTCAGTTCTTCGATCTCAAGGATATTCATGGGCAGCCGTCACTGGCTCTGTCGTTCCCTCCATGACCGGACGGAGGGCCTTTGCAATGAGGAATGAAGCCGCTATCTTGAGGCCGTCGCCGGGCAGAAACGGAAGCGCGCCCACGGCAAGGCTTTTGGTGAGGGTCATGCCGGTGACGATCTTGAGCCAGGAGACGCCCAGTAGATAGATGAGCGCTGTGCCGAGGATCATGGCGACGATGTCGAATAACGCCCTTCCCTTCCCTTTCGAAGAGATCAGCCCGATGATCCAGGCAGCGGCCAAAAATCCGATCAGGTAGCCGCCCGTGGGCCCGGCAAACCGTCCGATGCCGCCCGTTCCCCCGGCAAAGACCGGAAGGCCGCAGGCCCCGGCCAGCAGATAGACGCCCACACAGGCCGCCCCCCACCGGGGCCCCAGCAGCAACGCCGCGATGTAGATGAACATGTTCTGCAACACGATGGGAACCGGGCCGATGGGAAGAGAGATGTATGCCCCGGCCGCGATCATGGCCGCAAAAAGTGACGCATAGACGGTCATCCGGAGCTGTTGGGAGGGATTATTGAAGCTGTCCTGCTGCGTAATTTCTGCCATTTAGTCATGCCTTTCAAAGTAAAGTTCTGAAACGATACACCCTTTGATCTATGATCTGACCTATCATCTGACCTATCATCAATAGAAGCAGTCGCCGTAAATGATCTTTCGGATCTTCCCGTCATGGAGCCTAAGAAGGAGCGCGCCGGTTTCGTCCACATCCACGGCCTCTCCCTCGACGGTCTCGTTTACGGTGACTATCCGAACCCCCCGGCCGATGGTTCCGGTATACTTCTTCCAGTCCGAGACGATCTTCTCCAGATCGTCTCCCTGTCCGATTTGTCCGGTTCTCTTTTCGAACCGATCCAGGAAAGCGGAGAGCAGCTCGGCCCGGGAAGATTTGCGTCCTGTAAGTTCCTGCATGGAGACCGCAGGGGGTTCGATGCCGACCGTATCGTTGTTGACATTGACCCCGATGCCGATGTTGACAAAGGAGACCATGTCGGACCGCGTCTCCATCTCCGAAAGCATCCCCACCAGCTTGCAGTCCTTTACCAGGATATCATTGGGCCATTTGACCATCGCGGGAATGTCGAAATCCTCCCGAAGGGTCTGAGCCAGTGCCCACGATGCACAGAAATTGAACCGAAAACTCAACTGCGGCGGGATCTCGGGACGGATGATAAGGGTGAAATAGAGCCCTCCCTTTTCGGAGACCCATGCTCGGTCCAGACGCCCTCTGCCCTTCCCCTGCCGTTCGGCCGCAACGACCGTCAGATGGGGACAGCCCTTCCGGGCCATCTCCCTTGCAGCGTCCATTGTGGAGCCGATTTCGGAAAAGCAGTGGATCGACTTTTCCCTTCCCGGAAATTCCCAAGGCGAGAGGACGTCGAAATCGTTCTCCAGCCGGTAACCTTTGGGCGTGGATGCGATTCCGTAGCCCATCTCCCTCAGTCCCTTGATGTGCTTCCAGACGGTTACTCGAGAGACCCCCAGGATGTCGCTGATCTGCTCTCCGGAGATGATTTCGTTACGGCTTTTCAATATGTCGAGGATTCGGCGCTTCATCGAAAATCTTTCTCAAAGCCGATCAATAGGCATCATCATGAGTACCGATATCGGCCAGCAAAACTTTATTTTCGCTGACGAACCTGAATACCAGCCGATGCTCGTAGGTTATACTCATTGCCCAATAAGTTTTCAGATTACCGCTCAGGCAATGGGTCTTCAAAGAAGGATGGAAGGGTTCGGAACAGAATAAATTCAACTTTTTTTCAAATCTGCCGATGAGATTCGGATGCTTTTTCTTCCATTTTTTCAAAATTCTCAAAAAAGGACCATCCCATATCAGCTCAATCATCTTCGAGGGCTTTCATTAGATCGTCAACCGTTCCAGAAAAAACATTTCCCTTTTCATAGTTTTCCTGAGCCTGCTCGCATCTTGCAGCTATATCGGCGCGCCTAAGTTCAACTATCCTCTTATTTAAAGTCTCATTGATAAAAAACTGATCTTCAAATGGAAGAGAGGATATGGATTCTAAAATCTGATTAATATTCATTTTTCATATTTCCCCCATATAAATGGTTAACTCAATGTTACAAACATGGCTAACGGAATTAATCAGCATTGTCAAGGGAATTTTTTTGGATATTGTCTTCCGCGCCTCCGTCTGTCAGAAAACCGGCTTGTCTTTTCCCCTTCGGAATGTTATTCAAAGAGGGGAGTGCAACCTTATGAGAGGGAACAGAGAATCGAATGTATCGCCATATCAAACATCGATCAGATTTCTAAAAATTGAAAGCCGACAGGCATATTACAGTCCTCCATATCCACCAGACGCGTCATAGTTCAAGACACTCAAGATCGGAAGCCCCATGAGCAGCGTATTGAGAAGACTCTTCAACATCGTGCGCGCAAGCTTTCCCCACCGCGCAGACGATACCTTTGAAAACTTTTCCGAACGGTACCGGCAATGGTACGAAAGGACGGGCGGCGAATCCTCCTATTGGGAAGAGGAGTATGCAGGGGATTCCGAAGAGCGGTATTCGGAAGGCTTTTACGACAGGGCCGAAACCGAGGGCTATCCCCAGCAGGTGATCGATGATCTTGGGGTCTTCAATCTGACGCCGCCCTCGTCCCTGGATGAAGTGCGCCGGGCCCGCAACCGGGAGATCAAGAAATACCACTCGGACAAGTTCATGGATGATCCGGAAAAGCTCGAGACCTCGAAGCAGATCATGCAGATCGTCAATGTAGCCTATGACCGGCTCAAGGTCTATTATAAGGAGCAGGAGGGGTGATGGAGCCATTTGTGGAGAGCAGTGCCCCGATCCTCTGGGACGGAAAAGAGCGGAAAAATGCCCCCCAGCGGCTTGTGGGAGAGGAGCCCCTATCCATCCGGGTGCAGGGGAATCCCTATGCAGTGGTTATGCGCACCCCTGGCGATGAGATCGCGCATGTGGCCGGCTTCTGTCTGGGAGAAGGGATCGCGGATCATCCCGGTGATATCCGCGGAATCGCGTTCTGCGACGGATCGGACACCAATGTCGTAACCGTGACTCTGCCGGAAGACCGGCGGTTCAAGATATCGGGTCATCTGGAGCGGCGCAACTATATCAGCCAGACAAGCTGCGGCCTCTGCGGAAAGGAGATGGTGGAGGAGCTGTTTCAGCTCATCCGCCCCGTGGAAGATGACGAGATCTGCATCGAGATCGAAAAAGCGCATGCCGCAATTGAAAGCCTTTCGGATCATCAGCCTCTGCGGGAGAAGACCCGCTCCACCCACGGGGCCGCCCTCTTCTCCGAGAATCTGGAACTGCTGTCGGCCGCAGAGGATGTGGGGCGGCACAATGCACTCGACAAGGCCATCGGAAAGCTCTTTTTAGAGAACAGGCTCCATGAGGCCAAAGTGCTGGTACTCTCCTCCCGGATCAGCTATGAGCTGGTGCAGAAGGCTGCGCGGGCCCGGATTCCCATTATTCTTGCGGTCTCCAGACCCACGGCACTGGCGGTCTCGCTTGCGGATCAGCTCAACATGACCGCTGCCTCTCTGGCCAGGGACAGGGGAATGTTGATCTACTGCGGGGAAAAACGGCTCGTCGATCCGGAGATACAAGGAGACGCACAATGAAGATTGAACAATTCCGATATTCCGCAGACAACCTCGCCTATCTGGTTTACGGGGAGACATCGGCCATCGTGATCGACGGCGGCGCGACCGATAAGATCCGCGCGTTTCTGAAGGAGAACGGCCTCACCCTGACCTGGGCCGTCAACACCCATTCCCACGCAGACCATACGGTAGGAACCCGGCGGTTGATCGACGAGTTCGGCGCGGAATACCTCGACCCGATCGGGCTGGCGGAAAAGGGAAACCTTCTCCTGGATGGGGAGACCCTCCAAATCACTGCCACGCCGGGCCACACCAAGGATTCCATCTGTTTCTATACCGGAGACGCCCTGATCACCGGCGACACCCTCTTCAACGGAACCGTGGGCAACCCATTTTCCGGCGATCTGAATGCCTTTTACCGGTCCGTCAAAACCATTCTGGAGTATCCCGATGAGACGATCATATATGCGGGGCATGATTATGTTGAAGAATCCATGGCCTTTGCCTGGCATGTGGATCGGGACAACCCCCACATCGACGATTATCTTGCGGCCCATGATCCGGACCATGTCCGCTCCACTTTAAAGGATGAAAAACTGGTCAACCCCTATCTCCGCTTCAACGAACCCTCCATCATCTCCTTTCTGAAAAGCAAGCGCTTCTCCACGGAGACGGAGCTGGACCGGTGGAAGGGGATCATGGCCGTCGGATAGGAATGGTGCGTCATTTTGACGCACTTCATCCCTTGTCCAGATTGAAGAAGATGTCATTCTCCCGGTAGGTCTGCTCGATCCGCTCCTGATGCGCCTTCACCCTCTCCGCGCGCCGGCCCGCCAGCTCCTGCACGATGAAATTGATCAGACACGAAAGAGATGTGGGGCATCCGAGATAGGGGATGTATCGGGAGGGTGCGATGAGGTGCTCCTGTGCGAAGGGGATCAGTGGGCTCGACAGGCTGTCGGTGAGAACCGCCAGGGTCAGTTCCAGGCGGCGGACATGGCGGCAGATCCGGATCAGCTCGTTGGGATAGCGGGAGGTGGCGATCACCACGACCAAAGCCTCTGCCGGCGCGACCGTGAGCCGGTCAAGCGCGATGGTGTCGCTGCCCTTTAAGATGTGGAGGTTCTCCCGCACCTTCACCAATGACCATCCCATGTAATAGGCCAGGGTGTAGGAGAGGCGGGAGCCGACCACGAAGACCGTTTCGTGCCGGTCCAGAAGATCCACCACCCGGGCCATCGCGGCCATGTCCATTCCCTCGTATAGCTGCCGGAGATTGTCCATCTCCTGAGTCACGATCCGCCGGAACCGGTCCGCTGCCGGGCCTTTTAAATCGGTCAAAGCCATCCGATCCGGCAGGGTCATCTCCGTGTCGATGGCGTCCCGCAGGGTCTGGAGAAACTCGCTGTATCCCCCATATCCAAGGCGGCTCACAAACCGCACCACCGTTGCTTCGCTCACAGAACAGGCTTCTGACAGCTCCCTGGCCGTCATGAAGACCGCCTTTCTCGAATTTTTCAGAATATATTCGGCCAGCACCCGACCCTTGGGGGTCAGCTCCGGACGCCGGTCCGAGATCTGTTGAAGCACCGGGTGGTATTTGCCTTCAACCATGACATGCTCTCCCGTCAAAATTTGAAAGTTTTTATTTCAAAAAGGGATCACCCTCCCCTCTCGTTAGCTATCTCAAATCCTGTTTTTCCGCAAGCAATTTTTTCCGATGATCCCTGTTTTTATATAGGCTTATCCGATCTTGACCCTCCCAGGCCGCCTATGGGCGGCGATTTTTTCGAATGAAAGAAAAGAAATCTTGTTGACAGTTTTTCTTTCATATGAAATAAAGGATTTCAGGGACGGAACAAAATCGAATCCCAAGGCGCCGATCTCAATGACCGGCTTTTAAGAAAGCAGCAGAGAACCCAAAATTGAAAAAGGGTTGAAGAAAGTGTTGAAAAAACCATCTGCAACAGCAAAACCCCTCTGGAAAAAGGCCCCGTTCAAGTCCTCCTATGATGCGGTGATCATCGGCGGCGGGCTGCACGGGCTGGCCACAGCTTATTTTCTGGCCCGGGACCACGGGATGACGAATATCGCGGTGATCGAAAAGCGGTACATCGGCTTCGGCGGCGCGGGTCGGAACACGGCCATTGTCAGGGCCAACCAGCGGACCCAGGAAAATGTTCCTTTATATAAGGAGGCCCTGGAACTCTGGCCCGTCCTGACACGGGAGCTGGATTTCAACCTGATGTTCTACAACTGCGGCAACCTGAACCTCGCGCACAGCGACGCGGCACTGAAGGCCATGCGCACCAATGTGGCCACGGCCCGTTTCCACGGGGTCCAGAGCCGGGTGGTGGACCCGAAGGAGTGCAAGGAGCTGGTTCCCGCGCTGGATATCTCGGAGCGTCCCCGCTATCCGATCTTCGGCGGGATGTACCATCCGCCGGGGGGGATCGTCCGCCACGATGCGGTGGTCTGGGGGCTGGCCAAGGGAGCGACCGCCAAGGGGATTCATATCCACCAGGGAACCGAGGTGACGGGGATCGGGGTCTCCAACGGCAAGGTCGTTTCGGTGGAGACGGACAAGGGGAAGATCGCCACGAATCGGGTGCTAAACGCCGCGGGCGGCTATTCCGCAGCCCTCTCCTGGAACCTGCTGGGAATGAAACTGCCCATCAGCGTACTCACCATTCAGGCCATGGTCACGCAGCCCCTGAAGCCGCTGCTGCACCATGTGGTCTCCTCGGGCGCGTACCACTGCTATGCCAACCAGACATTGAAGGGCGAGATCGCGACCGGCTCCCATATGGACCCGTGGCCCAACTACACGACCCAGACCACGGCGCGCTACATCAAGCACCAGGCCGAGGCCCTGATCGAGATGATGCCCTGCCTTTCCGGGATCAAATTCATGCGCACCTGGGGCGGACTTGCCGACATGACGCCGGACATGGCCCCGATCATGGACGGGAATCATCCGCATGAGGGGTATTACCTCGACTGCGGATGGGGCTATTTCGGGTTCAAGTCTTCCACGGTGACGGGAAAGTATATGGCGCAATACATGGCAACGGGCCAGTGCCCGGAGATCCTCGCGCCCTTTGCCCTGCGCCGTTTTCAGGAGCATCGGCTCATGGGAGAGACCGCAGCCCTCGTCAACTATACGCCGGATAACTAAGGAGAGAAAAATATCATGGCACTTACCATCACCTGTCCGATCTGCGGCGCCCGCAACGGATATGAATTCCGGTACGGCGGCGAGGAGAAGGGGCCAAAGCCTGATGAAGCGGCCCTGCGCTCCCCGGAGGCCTGGTGCGACTATATTCACTTCAACCGGTGCAAGGCCGGGGCTCAGGAGGAATGGTGGTTTCACAGGGACGGCTGCGGCGCATGGTTCACCATTCACCGGGATACGGTCACGAACCGGGAGATCCCGGGGAAGGAGGCGGGGATATGAACCGTCTCAACCATCTGGACACACTGAAAATCCGGCCCGATGAATCCGTTACCATCGAGTATCTGGGAAAGCCCTTTCAGGGCGCTGCCGGGGATACCATCGCGACGCTGCTCTACGGCGGCGGGGTCCGGATCTTCGGCCGGAGCCTGAAATATCACCGGCCCCGGGGGCTTTACTCTCTCAACGGCGAGTGCAGCAATACCCTGATGGCCGTCGACGGCGAGCCCAATGTGCGCGGGGAGACGACAGAAGCCCGAAACGGCATGGTCGTGGAGCCCCAGAATGTTAAAGGCGACCCCGCGCGGGATCTCATGGGCTTCATGGACAAATTGAGCCCGGTGCTGCCGGCAGGCTTCTACTATAAGATGTTCCACAAGCCGGCTTCTCTCTGGCCCAAAGCCATCAAAGGTATCCGGAAGGCGGCCGGGCTGGGGAAAATCTCCCCCCATTTCACCATGAAGGGGAGTTTCGACGAGATATATCTGAATGCGGATGTCTGCGTGATAGGCGGGGGGCCCGCTGGAATGGCGGCCGCGCTTGCCGCTTCCCAAGCGGGCCTGCGGGTCATCCTGCTGGAGTCCCGGCCCTGGCTAGGCGGCTTTTTCGACTATCGGCCCGGCCTTTACGACCGTGGAAGAAGCCTTGCCGATCGAGTCGAAACCGATCCGAACATCCGGGTTTTCACCCGGACTTCGGTCATCGGCAGCTATACCGACAACCTCATCACCGCTTTCTGCAGAGGCGATGGATCGGATGCATTCGACGAACGGTATCTGGAGATCCGGGCCAAAAGCGTTGTGACATCAACCGGCTGCATTGAACGGCCCCTGCTCTTTGCGCACAACGAACGGCCCGGGGTGATGCAGATCAGTTGTGCCCACCGATTGATCCGGACATGGGGCATTCTTCCGGGAACGTCTGCGGTATTCTCGATCGGAGATGATCTTGGCTTGGAAGCGGCCCTGGATCTGGCCGATCTCGGAATGGAAATCCAATGCGTTGCCGATGTCCGGGAGGACGGACAAAATGAGGCACTGGCGGACCGGCTTGCAGAAAAGGGAATTCCCCTCTTCCGGGGATGGGTTGCTGCGGCATCGGACGGCGATCCCAAGGTGAAGCGGGTTTCCCTGACCGCGATCAACGGGGTCCGGAGCCGGGAATTCGAGTGCGATCTTATTGTCGCGGGGGCCGGACAGACCCCGGTAACGGGTCCCTTGACTCTGGCCGGCGCAAAACAGCGATTCGACCGCCGCACCGGCTTCTTTCTACCGGTTGACCTTCCGCGGAAGATGCACGCCGCGGGCCGGATGCTCGGCTATATCGATCCGGATGCAATTGAAGCATCGGGAGATCTGGCCGGTGTCAAGGCTGCGGCCGACTGCAATGGTGCGGATGATTCAAAGATCCGGGAGGCCGAAGAACGCCTGGGGGATCTGCAGGGGCCGGCCCGGGGAACGAAATTCATCATCGGGCCCGTCAAGACCGGAAAGACCTTTATCTGCTTTGACGAGGATACCACGGTGAAGAACGTGGATCAGGCCATTGCAGGAGGCTTTGACGTGCCGGAGCTGATCAAGCGGTTCACCGCGGCCGGAACCGGCCCGGGGCAGGGCGGGATTCCGGGCCACAACCTGCCCCTCTATGTGGGACTGACGGGCCAATCTCCCGATCTCGACCCCAGGCCGACCACGGTGCGGCCTCCGCTGACGCCGACATTGATCGCCGCCTATGCCGGATCGAACCACGACATGAGCAAACGCACCCCCATGCACGAGGAGCAGGTGAAAGCCGGGGGACGGATGGAGCGTGTCGGGGTCTGGCATCGGGCCCGGCGGTTCGGCGACGACGCAGCGGCAGCAGCGGAGATCGAAAACGTCAGAAACAACGTCGGAATCCTCGACGCGTCCACACTGGGCAAATTCCGGATCTTCGGCCCCGACGTCTTAAAGGCGCTGGATCGGGTCTATGTGGGAAGCATGTCCCGGGTCAAGTCCGACAGAATGCTCTATTCGGCCATGTGCAACGAGGACGGCTGCATCATCGACGACGGCGTGCTGGTGAAGCGGGGCGAAAACGACTACTACTTCACTACCTCAACAGGCCGCGCTGGAAGCAGTGCGGAGTGGATTCGATACCATACCCGTTACGAGAACTGGGATTTCCACATCGTCAATCTGACTGATGCCTTCGGCGTGATCAATCTGGCCGGCCCCAACGCCCGAAAGACTTTGGAGAAGGTCGCGGACGCGGATCTTTCCAACGATGCCTTCCCCTTCATGGGGTATCGGGAATTTTCAATAAAGGAGATCCCGGTGCGGGCCATGCGTCTCGGATTCGTGGGGGAACTCTCCTTCGAGCTTCATGTGGCCTCATCATGGATGCCGGCCCTCTGGAAGATCATCGAAGAGGCCGGGGCCGAATTCGGCATTCGCCATTTCGGGCTGGAGGCCCAGAACGTCCTGCGGATGGAAAAGGGGCATCTGATCATCGGCTCGGAATCGGAGCAGCGCACCACCCTCCACGACGTGGGGCTCGGCTTTCTCTGGCACAAGGAGAAGAGAGAGGCCGATACCGTTGGCGCTGCGGCCCTTCGCCACACAGAGAATCAGGAAGGCCGGCTCAAGCTGGTGGGCATAGAGGCCCAAGATCCCCAGCAAACGCCCAGAGACGGCTCGATCATCGTGGATGAGAAGATCCGCGGCTATGTGGCCACGGCCCGCTACAGCCGCACATTGGAGAAATCGGTGGGCATGGCGCTGGTGGAATCGGAACTTGCCGATATCGGCACGCAGTTGGAAATCTTTGAAGGGGAGAAAGACGACGAACGCCTGGCCGCGACCGTGGTTCCCATGCCCTTTTACGACCCCGAAGGCCGGCGCCTTCGGATGTGAGGAGCGATATGAATTCAATGGAGCGATATTCGCCGGTGCGATTTTGGACCGCGCCCACGGCCACGACCACGGAAAACGGATGGCAGATCGCCCTGGCCTATCCTGATGAAGGGCAGGAGGAAGGCGTCGAGGCGATGAAGTCAAATTATATATATGATTTGAGCCCCCGGCCCAAGTGGGATGTGCAGGAGAGTGATCTTTCCGCGCACAAGAGATCGGA
>JAABSP010000101.1 GCA_011390345.1 Desulfobacteraceae bacterium | reverse complement strand
GCCAGCCCGGCATCGACACCTCGCCGACCTGGTCCCCGGACGGGAGCCGGATGGCCTTTGTCTCCAACCGTGCCGGCAATCCCCAGATCTATATCGAGGATGTGGATGGGGGAAGCGTTCGCAGGCTGACTTTTCAGGGGAACTATAACACCCAGCCCGACTGGTCCCCCAAAGGGGATCAGATCGCCTACTCCTCGATGGAGGGGAATCAAATCAACATATATGTGATCAAGGTGAATGGCGGCGGCCCGGTTCGGCTGACCAGCGGCGCGGGACGGAATGAATCCCCCTCATGGTCCCCGGACGGGAGCATGATCGTTTTCAGCTCTACCCGGGAGGGAGCGCCCGGTATCTTTGTGATGACGGCCTATGGAACGGATCAGCGGCGGTTGCTTTCCCTGCCGGGTGCGCAGACGGACCCGGCATGGTCCCCGCGGATGACCCAACATTAATTGTCTTAGGAGAATGAAAAAGGAGGAGAGATGCCAGTAAAGTTGCGATTTCGAAGGTTGGCCCTGTTGCTGGTGATTCCCGCGCTGATCTTGGGCGCATCCTGTGCCAAGAAGACCATCCAGCCGGATGCAGGTGAGGGGATCTATTCGGATCAGGGTGCGGGGCAGCTCCCCTCTCACCGGGAGCGTGTACGGCGGCAGCCTGCGGATGAGGAGCGTCTTCGACAGCAGCGGGAGGATCGCCTCAGAGAAGATGAACTCCGGACCGAGGCCGCAAGAAGAGAGATGCTGACAGATCAGAGCCGGCTGGAAGAGAGTGACATCTACTTTTCCTTTGACAGCGCGGCCCTCTCTCCCCAGGCACAGAACATTCTCCGGCAGAAGGCCGAGTGGCTGCGCCAGTATTCCAATGCCATCGTGGTGATCGAGGGGCACTGCGACGAACGGGGAACCAATGAATACAACCTCGCGCTGGGGGACCGGCGGGCCCAGAGCGCAAAGAACTTTTTGATGAATCTGGGAATTCCCGCGTCCCGCCTGATCACTATCAGCTATGGTGAAGAACGTCCTGTCAATCCGGGGCACAATGAGATGGCCTGGGCCCAAAACCGTCGGGCTCACTTTGTGGTTCAGTAGAAGAAATTGTTCAGCAGGAGAAATGATCAAAATTGTTGTTGAGGGGAAACGGTTATCGATGGAAGGGATCACCAGAATGAGAAAAAGGCTTTGGCCGGGGTTTTTGGTTATGATTTTCCTGGCGATTTTCATGGCTGGGGGGTGCGCGTCCCAGCGGGATGTGATGGCTTTGAACGACCGGTTGATCGATCTGGAGCGGGGTTCGATGGAGCTTCGGCAGCGGGGGGAGATGCTTCAACGGGAGAATCAGACCCTTCGCTCCCGGTTGGAGGAGTACTCCCTGACCCGGGAGAAGACGGATACTCAGCTTCAGGATCGATCGGCCGGGCTGCACGCGACCCTGGAGAGCTTTCAGGAGCAGATCCGGGATCTCAACGGCCGCACCGAAGAGTTGAACCATCGAATGGATCAGATGCAGATCACGGTTGAATCCCTCCAGACCAGGAGCGCTTCCCGGGGCAGCTTCACGCCGGGCTCTGAACCGATGCCCGGCTACGGCCCCCTGCCGGCAGGGGGGCAGGAGGGTCCATCGCCGGAATACATCGGATCTGCCTATGGCGGACCCGAAGGGGTCTCCGGAACTCCGGAAGGGGATTACCAGCCCGCAACCTCCCCGACAGGTGCTTCTTCTCCAACCTTTTCTTCGGATGGCCGGTACGGAAGCGCGGAGGATATCTATGTCGCAGCCAAACGGGCCTTTGATGCAAACAACCATGAGCAGGCCCAGAAGGGTTTTCAGACGCTGTTGGAACTCTATCCCCGCTCCATGCATGCCGACAACGCCCATTTCTGGATCGGGGAGATCTTCTACCGGCAGCGGCGCTATGAAGAGGCGATCCTGGAGTATCAGACCGTGATTGAGCAGTATCCGGACGGCAACAAGGTTCGGGCCTCTTTGCTGAAACAGGGGTTTGCCTTCATGAATATCGGCGATACCACCAATGCCCGGCTGATTTTAGAGGATCTGATCCGCAGGTATCCCGGCTCCAGAGAGGCCCTGATGGCAAGGGAAAAGCTGGCCGGACTTTGATGAGGGTTCGGGTGTTGGGCATCGACCCGGGGCTGGGGGCCACCGGCATCGGCATCGTCCGGGGCGAGGGGGGAAGAGCCCAGAGCTACGCCTATGGAGCGATCCATACTGCGGCAAAGAGCCCGACGCCGGATCGGCTCAACCGCATCTATACCCGGATTTCCGAGATCATGGAAGAGGAGAATCCTCATCTGGTGGTGATCGAGGATATCTTCTCCCTGCAGCGGTATCCCAAATCGGGTCTTCTGCTGGGGAAGGTGATGGGGGTGATTCTTCTTGCGGCCTGCCGGAGAAATGTTCAGGCCATTGAAGTGCCGGTCCGGGAGGCCAAACAGGTACTCACCGGAAACGGAAACGCGGCCAAAGACCAGTTGGAGCGGGCAGTTCGCCATATCCTCTGCATCGGAGAAAAGATCCGGCCGGCCCACGCCTCAGATGCCCTGGCCCTTGCCCTGATCGGGCTCTATCGGTATGAGCCGGTTCCCGGATCCAAAAGGCAGATCTGCGCAGTTGCTCTGGGCGGAGAGATGGGATGATCGGCTATCTCGAAGGCAGTCTGTTGAAGAAGGAGGCCGATCGGATTCTTTTGCTGGCGGGGCAGGTTGGATATGAGGTGCTGCTGCCGCCGATTGTTGCAGAGACCCTGATGGAAAAGAGCGTGGGGGACGAGCTGAATCTCTATATCTACTTTCAGCAGAGCGAGCGCCAGCCCCGGCCCCAGCTCATCGGCTTCCACCAGGAATTGATCAAGGATTTCTTTCAGCTCTTCATCACCGTAGAGGATATCGGGCCCCTGAAGGCGGTCAAAGCCCTGACGCTGCCGGTTCATGAGATCGCAAAGGCCGTTGAATCCGAAGATGTCCGGCTGTTGAAAAGCCTCAAGGGGATCGGCGGGCGAACCGCGCAGAAGATGATCGCGACCCTGAAGGGGAAGATGGAATGTTTTCTCCTTCCCACAGAGGGGGGAGAGCGGCCCCTGCCGGGCGGCGGACCCGCCGAAGGAATTGATGCCATCTGCAGCCAGGTCCTCAATGTGCTGGTGGAGCAGCTCGGGCACAAGCCCGCAGATGCCGCGGGAATGATCGACGATGCCCTGGCCCGAAACCCCGCCATCGCATCGGCCGAGGCCCTTTTCGATGAGGTTCTCTCGGGTCTTTAATCCTCCATGAAACAAGGCTCAGTCAAACAGGGAATCGTCACGGCCGCGGCCGTCTCCGAAGATCAGGGGGCCGAAAATCTCTCCCTGCGCCCCTTTTCCCTTAAAGATTATGTGGGACAGCCCGAGACCGTGGAGATGCTCTCCATCGCACTGGCCGCAGCCAAAGGTCGGGGAGAGCCGATGGACCATGTTCTGCTCCACGGCCCCCCGGGGCTGGGAAAGACCACCCTTGCCCATATCATCGCCAATGAGACCGGAGGGCGGCTGACGGTGACCGCAGGGCCGGCGCTGGAGAAATCCGGGGATCTCATGGGCATTCTGACCCATCTGGAGGAGGGGGATGTCCTCTTTGTGGACGAAATCCATCGGCTGCCCCGGGCCGTGGAGGAGTTTCTCTATCCTGCGATGGAGGATTTTGCAGTCGATTTTGTCTTCGACAAGGGGGTACACGCCCGAAGCCACCGGTATCGTCTCAACCGGTTCGTTCTGGTGGGGGCCACCACACGGGTGGGGTTGCTGACCGCGCCCCTGCGGGACCGGTTCGGCATCTTCAGATCATTGGATTTCTATGAGGAGTCGGATTTGGTGAAGATCGTCTGCCGCTCTGCAGATATTCTCTCTATCCCCATCGATGCAGAAGGTGCAAAAGATCTCTCCCGCAGGTCCAGGGGAACCCCGCGCATCGTCAACCGGCTGCTCCGCCGGGTGCGGGACTACGCGCAGGTGCGGGCCGACGGGGTGATCAATGTTGATATCGTCAATGCTGCCCTTGCCCTGGAGGGCGTCGATGAAATGGGATTGACGCCCCTGGATCGACGTTATCTGCTGACGATCATCAAGTTCTATGGCGGGGGGCCTGTGGGCATCGAGGCAATCGCCGCGACCCTGCAGGAGGAGAGCGATACTCTGGTGGATGTGGTGGAGCCGTATCTGCTGAAGACGGGGCTGCTGATTCGGACGGCGGCGGGGCGGCGGGCCACACCGGCAGCGTATGCGCATCTGGGGATTGCGGTTGAAAGGACCAAAGGGACATAAAGGACATAAGCGACGCTAAAGGATCTAAAGGACGGTAAAGGACCGGGGAAGAGAAAATGCCGATAATCACCCTCCTGACCGATTTCGGGACGGAACAGGAGTATGTCGGGGTGATGAAGGGGGTGATCCTCTCCATCTACCCTTCTGTCAACCTGGTGGATCTCTCTCATCAGGTCTCGCCCCAGGATGTGCGGGCAGGGGCCATGATCCTCTCGTCAGCCTATGGCTATTTCCCCAAAGATACCCTGCATATGGCGGTGGTGGACCCGGGGGTCGGCACGGGGCGGCGGATCATTGGGGTCGAGATGTTCGGCCATACCTTTTTGGCCCCGGATAATGGGCTTCTCTCCCCGATTCTGGAGGCCGGGTCTATCGACATCGCTGTGGCAGTTAGCAATAGGGATTATTTCCGTAACCCGGTGAGCCGAACCTTCCACGGGCGAGACATCTTCGCGCCCGTTGGGGCCTATCTTTCCAAGGGGCTGGATATCCGGAAACTGGGGGATGAGATTGCGCCGGAATCTTTGGTTCGGCTTCCTAAGAGCCGGCCTGTCATCTCCGAAGATGGGAAACTGTGGGGCCATATTCTCGGGGAGGATCATTTCGGCAACCTCATCACCGATATCACGGAATCCATTCTGGCAAAATTCTGCGGCCAATGTCCAAAGGAACGGCTGAAGATTCGGCTGGGGGATCTGAGATGGACAGGGGTTGGGGAAACCTATGGCGGTGTGGGACCCAAAGAACCGACAGCCCTCATCAACAGCCGCGGCCTACTGGAGATCGCGGTCAATCAGGGGAGTGCGGCACGCTTTTTTTCAATCCATCCCCGGGATGGCGAAGTGTATGAAATCAACATCGAAAAACCGGAAAGGAACTGGGATTCAATTGATGGCAGGAGAGCAGATCGATCGACCGAATAGAACATTCCGAAATTTTTTTCCGATCCTGCTGATCGGGATCTTTGCATATCTGATCGGGACATCCGGAGCCCTCGCGGTACAGGGGGAAATGGAAGAGAGGCAGCGGCCCGGGATCGCCGCTCCTGAGAAAACTCCGCTCAAGGTGATGGAGAATAAGGTTCCTGAGGCGCTGATTGCCCTGGATTCGGGCGACGGGAACGCCGCGTATGCCGTGGTAGTGGAGAAATCGACCCAGCAGTTGCGGCTCTATGCCTATGACAAGGCCCTTGATCGCTTTCAGTTGCTCATGGACACCCCCTGCTCTACCGGAAAGGCCAGGGGGCCCAAGCGGATCTCCGGAGACAGCAAAACCCCGGAGGGGGTCTATTTTTTTATCAAAGAGTTCGACGATTCCGAGCTTTCCCCCATCTACGGCATCAAAGCTTTCCCCACGGACTATCCCAATCTGATGGATCAGATGGCCGGACTGACGGGCAACGCGATATGGCTTCACGGGACGGACAAACCCCTCAAACCCAGAGATTCCAACGGCTGCATCGCGCTGGAGAACGGGGATATCCGGCAGGTGGAGGATTACATTACCTTGCACCGGACTCCTGTGATCGTGGTTGAGAAGATGGAATATGGGGATGCGGAATACCGGAACCGGATCAAAGGCGAGGTTCTATCTTTTCTGGGGGAATGGCAGAAAGCCGTGAATGGCGGGACATACCATGAATATCTGGAACATTATGATGCCAGGTATCTGCCGCCCATCACCTGGTGGCCCAAGTGGCGGGAGCGCCGGGAAAAAACGGAGAAGGATGAGAAGGGGCTGATTATCGATATAGATCACATCTCCATCTTCCGCCATAAGGATCTCTATGTCGTGATCTTCGATCAGTTTGCCGGAAACGGGAAGCGGAAAATTTTCACCGGTATTCGGAAGCTCTTTCTGGAGAAGGGGGAGAAGCGCTGGGTAATTGCAGGGGATGACTACCAGCAGGTCTCCGCCAGCCTGCGGGCGAAAAAGGATGTGAATCCTCTTCTGGCAGCCGTGGATCTGCTGAGGATTCCGGAAAAGCCGGAGAGGAGAGAGCCCGGGGCCGCGGAACCGGATCTTCGGCTGGCAGTCGAAGAGGAGAAGAAGATCGAGCGGATGGTCAAAGAGTGGCTTGTAGCATGGTCCTCCCAGGATATCGATGCCTATGGCAGTTTTTACGCCGCCGATTTCCGGTCCCGGGGAAAAGGCCGGGATGCGTGGCTTCGATACAAGGAGAGTCTCAACAAAATCTATGACTACATAGAAGTGACCGGAGAGAACATCAGGGTCCGATCGGACGGAGATGGCGGGGCCGATGTCTCTTTTCTCCAGGAGTACCGCTCCAGCGGGTTCAATGGCCGGGGCACAAAGCATCTGCAGTTGAAGCAGGAGAATGGCGAGTGGAAGATCTTTCGGGAGCACATGTAGTGCAGATGCCTTCTGGTTCAATGATTCGGAGAGAAGCTTGAGGCGGAAGAAGTCCCCGGTATCGGTTCTGGAAAAGGGGTTCACCCTGGAGGGAAGGGTGGTCTTCAACGGAAAGCTGGTGGTTCGGGGGGATGTGAAGGGGACCCTGTTCGGTGAAACCGTGGTGGTAGAGGCGGGGGCCCGCGTCCATGCCGAGATCCGGGCCGGAACCGTCACCATCGGCGGAAGGTTTGCAGGAAAGATCCGGGCAATGCACGGCCTGGTCATTCTTCCCACCGGGGTCTGTGAAGGCAGGGTACTCTGCAGGGATCTGGAGGTGAAGCCGGGAGGGGTTCTGAATGCAGAGGTGAGCCGGATCGTGCGGCAGGATTATGACCCGAGGGTCATCTACCGGTTCGAAGATGATATCTTCGACGATGATCCGGAAGCGGATTTCGAAGAAGAAGAGGCGGAAGAGGATTTCGAAGAAGAAAAGGCGGAAGAGGATACCGATCAATTCGAAGCGGAGATGAACGCGGAATGGGACGACGGAGAGCCGGATGATGGTGATCCGGACGACGACTCTTATGAATCAGGCAGTTCAGGGAGATTCGGCTTTTTCAAATAGAGGACAAGGCTCTTTCCCATCACCGGGTTGAGGATTCGATCCAACACGCGGGTAATGACCGGTTTTTTCATAAGATCCCATACCAGAAACCGATGATAGAGCCGGATCGGCCAGGATTTTTCTCCCCGCTCTCCCAGCAGACATTTCAGCCACCAGAAGGGGGAATGGAGGCTGTGGGCATAGTGTCCTCCCAGATAATGCAGTCCCTCTTCTTCCGTCATCCGGAGCAGTTCCGCTTTCCCATAGATCCGCACATGCCCCCCGGCCTCCTGGTGATAGGCTTCTGACAGAACCCAGCAGATCCGCTCGGGCACTTCCCGGGGCACACTGAGCGCTAGGATTTTGCCCGGTTTCAGCACCCGAACCGCCTCGGAAATGGCCTGACCATGATTTGGAATGTGCTCCAAAACTTCAGAGCAGATGACCAGATCAAAAGCAGCATCGGAAAAGGGGAGGGCGGTGATGTCCGCGGCCAGAGGCGCATCCTTTCCGGGACAGGGGATAAGATTGCGATGGGCTGCAATCTGCATCTTTGCCGCATCGAGGGTTTCGATTCCCCGGTCCGCTGCCGCGACAAAAGTATCTGAAAGAGCGATGGCCGCGCAGGTGTGGCGGCCCGTTCCGGAGCCGATGTCGAGAATCCGGGCTCCCTTCAGCCCGTCCGGATCGAGGGCCTTCAGCCGATTAAAATCGATGGTCTGCACTGTATTCCGCCATGACTTCGATATAGGCCGAGACGGTCTTCTGCGCGGCCTTCTCCCAGGTAAACCGCTCCTTTACCCGCTGATATCCTGCAGCTCCGATGACCCTGGCCTTTTCCGGATGATCCAGCAGATCAGAGACCGCAGCGGCCAGCGCGTCAGAATCACCAGGGGGGACAAGGATCCCCGCATCCCCAACCACCTCGGGAAGCGCACCGCCTGTGGTGCTGATCACCGGAACCGCGCAGGCCATGGCCTCTCCCGCGGGCAGGCCGAAACCTTCATAGACCGACGGGACCACAGCGATCGCGGATCGGGCATAGGCCCGGACAAAGGCATCATCGTCGATCCTTCCGGTGAATTCCACCCGATCCCCAATTCCAAGGGTGCGGATCTGCCGGGTGATAGCGCCATTCTTTTTCGGGGTTCCCACAACTGTCAGCTTCACATCCCTTTTTCCGGAGACTTTTTTCAGGGCAATCAGCAGATGGGATAGCCCTTTCAGGGGAACATCCGCGCTGTTGGTGACGATCAGGCGGTTCTCTTCCCGTTCGATACCGGACATGGGATGGAACCGATGGAGATCGATACCGTTGGGAACCACCCGGAATCGGGATTCGGGGATGTTGAAATCGGCAGCGATATCCTTTTCGGCAGATTCTGAAACAGTCAGGATTCTGGAAAAGACCCGGGAAGACCGCTTCTGCATTCCCAGAAAGGAGAACCAGCGGGCCTGCTTCAGCTTCTCCATGAACCCTTCAGCCGAACTGATCGCGATGGCCCGGTCCCGGGTGATGGGATGGTGAATGGTGGCAATGGTCGGCGCAATCCGGCAGAGCGCGGCAATTCCGTAGGAGAGACTCTGGTTGTCGTGGAGAATATCGAAATCGGAAAGCCTGCGGCGAAGGAATCGGTAGGCTCGAATGCCGAAGGTGAAGGGCTCGGGAAACCCCTGGGTGGAGACGCCGATCCATTCCAGCAGGTTGATCGGGTCCAGAAGCTCCCGGACTGAGGGAACCCGGAACGGATCTGCGGGATTGTATAGATCGAGGTTTTCGATCTTTTCAACCGGCAGAGGCCGGTTCAGGGTCTGGGCCAGGTTCCGGTTCAGGGTCGGGGCCAGGTTCCGGTCCAGGATCGGGTCCAGATTCCGGCCCAGGATCGGGTCCAGAATCGGGGCCGGGGGGCCTGTGATCACCGTCACCTGATGGCCCAGATCGGTCAAAGCCCGGCTCAGGTGGCGGATATAGACCCCTTGGCCCCCGCAGTGGGGCGCGCTCCGGTAGCTGATCAGGCCGATCCGCAGGGGCCGGTCCGGAACTTCAAAATCCATCAGACGACGCCTTCTGCTTTCAATTCCGCGATCTTCTCGTCCGAATAACCCAGTTCCTTAAGAACCGCTTCTGTGCTCTCCCCGAAGTCCGGCGGCGGCGTCTGGGGAGATCCCGGAGTCCGGCTCAGCTTCACCGGCGTTCCCACTACCGGCGCGTCAAAGCCCTCGGGCTGCACCAGCATCTCCCGGGCCTTTGCATTCTCCCCCATCAGGGCCTCGTCCGCGTCCAGCACCGGGCCGATGCAGATATCCCTGTCCTTGAAGATCTCCATCCATTCATCGCGGCTCTTCCGCAGAAAGGCCGACTTGAAAAATCCCTGGATCTCCTCCCGCCGCGCTTCATCGTATTGCAGGGGAATATACTCCGGAACCTCGAAATATTCGCAGAGCAGCTTCCAGAATCTCGGCTCCAGCGGCGCAACAGTGAGGTATTTTCCGTCTCTGGTCTCGAAGAGATTGTAGCAGGCATACCGGTGGGAGAAGGTGAAGTCTCCCCGCTTGGGCGGCGCGCCCGTCTCCTGGAGCCATCCAAAGGCCATCGACATGAATCCCGAGATGCTGTCGGTCATGGAGACGTCGATATACTGGCCTTCTCCGCTCTTCTCCCGTTCATACAGGGCCAGAAGAATCCCGATGGCCGCCTGCAGCCCCCCGGAGATATCGCCCAGTGGAAGCCCCGGCATCACCGGCGGGCCATCCTTCTCCCCGATGAGGCTGAGCGCGCCGCTGTAGCCCGCGAAGTTGACGTCGTGGCCCGCGCGGTCCCGGTAGGGGCCCGTCTGGCCGAATCCGGTGAGGGAGCAGTAAACGATCTTCGGGTTGATCTTCCGCACATCTTCATATCCGACCCCGAGCCGGTCCGTCACCCCGGGCCGAAACCCCTCCAGGATCACGTCGGCCTTTTGGGCAAGCTTGAAAAAGATCTCTTTGCCCCCTTCGCTTTTCAGGTTGAGGGTCATATGGCTTTTGTTCCGGTTGATGGACCGGAAGACCGCATATCCTTCGGCCTGGAAACGTCGATCCTCGATCGCTATCACCCGCGCGCCGTGATCGGCCAAAACCATGGAGCAGTAGGGGCCCGGCAGCAGCCGGGAGAGATCGATCACCAGACACTCCTTCAATGCGCCCTGCATCATTTTTCCTCCTGTCATCTGAAAAAAACTTTTGATGCAAAAAAAACGAGCCCCGGCAGGGCCCGACAAGTCGATGGATAATTTGCGCTATTCAGCCCTTTTCGTCAAGCTTTTTCAGGGAATGGTCAGGAAAGGGGGAGAAGTTCCGTCACCGGCTTGCTCCAGAGAGAGAAGAGGGAATAGAAAAAAAGGAGCAGGCAGAGTGCCTGTATCCAGCGCCGGCCCCTTCGGGTCAATCGCCAGGGGGGAAGGAGAAACGCGGCCTCGACTCCGGCGCAGACAAAGAAAATGGTGAAAAACGCGCCATTGGTCCGCTCCCAGGATGCGGTGAGTCCGATGATCCATACATACCCGGCCAGTGCCACAGCAATGGCCTTGAGGCGGCGATGGCCCCGGAAAAGGCCGAAGAGCAGCGCGGGCAGGATCAGCAGAAATCCAAAGGGGCCGAACCAGGTGGTATCGGCTGCGGGAAACCATACCAGATCAAAGGGCACGGCCGCACCGGCCCCTCCCAGAAGCGGACTGACGGTCTTTTTATAGAGGCCGTTTAAAAAACCGGTGATCCGAAAATCGAACATCCATTCGAAGAGCCGATCCATAGGAAGGGTGAAATGTGCGCTCTGAAATAGATATCGGAGCAGATTGGCCCCAGCCCCTGCCAGGCCATCGGAATGCTGTACGATTTTCGCGCTGAAGAGATGCCATGTCCGCCAGAAGATGATCGCCGGAATCGAAGCCGCAAGCAGGATCGGCCAGTTGTCGATGACCATCAATTTCCAAAGGGCTCCGCCGTGGCGTCGATAGAGAAGAACCCCTGAGAGGAGAACCAGGATCAGAGGAAAAATTCCTCCTGATGGATTTCCCCGGATGGAAAAGGGGATGCCGACGAAGAGCAGGGCAAGATCTAAGATGCGGGGCTCCTCCACGGAACGGTAGATGGCAAGAAGACAGAAGAGCGCGGCGGCAGCAGAGACCACTTCTCCGCCAGGCGTCGGGGTTTGAAGCACCAGCCGGGGCAGGGTGAGGATGATCATCGCCACTGTCAGCGCGGTCGGAGGCCATGCATATCGACGGGAGAGCGCGTAGGTGGCAAATCCGATGGAGAGATACGCGGCAAATCCGATGATCGCGCCCGGGGAGGCTTCAAAGGCATATTTCCCAAGAACGAGCCATCCGATGCCCATAAGCCCTGCAAATCGATGCTCCCGCAGAAACCGAAGAATGGTCCAAACCGCCCCATCCAAATTCTTCCGTAGGCGGAACAGGATCAGCACTCCGGCCCCGATCCATCCTCCGATTTCTGCAATCCGGAAGAGGAGGGAGAGCCAGGGATTTTGGAGGACCGGCCCGAGAAAAGAGATCTCCGCAAAGAAGGCGGCGAACATCAAAGAGATTATCCATCCGTACGCGGCCGCCTCTGCAAGGGGCAATCTTCTTCTGATGAGTTCGCCAAACGCGGCCAAAAAGAGCAGCAGCAGCTCTGCTCCAAAGGCCGCTGTCATATAGGGATCATTTTCCATCCTGTTTGGCTTTGAGGTGTTCGACGATCTCGATCATGAAATCCCGCATCTCCGTTGCCAACTGCAGACACTCGTCGCAGTAGATCTTCTTGAAGAGTTTGTCATGGGCTTCGATCTGGTGGTGGTGCCAGCGGCCATAGGGGCTTCCTTTGCAGAACTTGTGGCCGGTATATTCCGCAATGGGGCATCCGATGCAGACGAGCATATAGAAGATCCGGCAGGGGGGGCAGTCGATCACCCCGCCGTCCGACCTTTCGCCTGCGATGATCCGGTTCCACTTCTGAACCGATGACTCCATAATGGTGAGTTTGTTCATGATCTCCCCTCTTTTACAACATGTCTATCCCTTCAGGCTCTTCCAGAACCTGCCATGCACATGGCTGCACCGGAGGATCGCGTACGCGACTTTTCTGGGGTTTGCAGACGCGGCCATCTCTTCCGGGTCGGTATGAGTGATGCCGGCCATCTCCAGCAGAACGGCCTTTACCGATTCCGTCAGCGCCGCCAGATGGTATCCCCCCTCCAGGGTCAGAAGAAGCCTTCCGCAGCAGCAGAGATCCGCGATCTCCATGAGTGAACGGGTCAGACCGGCAAATCCTTCCGGGGTCATCCGCATACCGCCGATCGGGTCCAGATGGTGCGTGTCAAAACCTGCCGAGACGAGGAGGAGTTCCGGTCTGAAGGCGAGCGCGATGGGGCGCAGCAACTTCTGAAAAATTGCGGCATACTCCGCGTCTCCATATTTTTTGGAGATGGGGATATTGACGGTATATCCTTCTCCGGGCCCTCTGCCGACTTCCGTATAGATGCCGGTTCCGGGAAAGAGAGGATACTGATGGATGGAAAAGAAGAGTACGGAAGGGTCGTTTTCAAAGATGTGCTGGGTTCCGTTGCCGTGGTGGAGATCCCAGTCCACGATCATCACCCGTTTCAGGCCAAGATCCCGGCGCGCGGCCAGTGCCGCGATCGCGACATTGTTGAAGAGGCAATATCCCATTGCCCGGCTCCGTTCCGCATGATGTCCCGGGGGGCGGTTGAGGGAGAATGCCCGGCGGAGATCCCCCTTTACGGAACGGGCCGCGGCCTCGATCAATCCGCCTGCAGCCAGAAGCGCCGCGGCATAGGAGCCTTCTGAGACATGGGTATCCGCGGTGAGCGCAAAAAGCTCTTTTCCTGCGGTATTTTTGATCAGCGACAGATATTCGGGGGAATGGGCCAGAAGAATTTGGGCCTCTTCGGCAGGGTGGGGAGTCACGGGAATAAAATGGCCGTTTCGGATCGCCTTTTCCGACATCTCCCGATCTAACATGTCGTAGATCGCTGCCAGACGCCGAAGGCTTTCCGGATGCCCCTCTCCGGTGACATGATCCAGAAACCGGCTGTCCCGAATGATGCCGACGGGACTATCCATTCCCTTTTTCCTCTCTTTTCGATTTTTGCTGCTTCAGGCCCTCCGGGATCACCAGCACGGGGCAGGGGGCATGGCGGATCACCTCTTCGGTGGTGGAGCCCCGGATCAGCTTTTCAATTAGGCCGCGGGGACGGATGCCCACGACCAGAAGGTCTGCGGGCCATATCCGGGCATAATCGGAAAGAACCTCTCCGGAGGGGCCGGCAAAACAGAGGATCTTCGCCTCCCGCGCAGCTTGGGGCAGGCGTTCTTTGAAACGCTGGCGGAGCCGTTCCTGAAGCATCTGCTCCTGTTTGGAATAGCTCATCTCGGCTGGGTTCAACAGCCGTTTTTCCATAGGAGAAGTCATGGCATGAACGATTCGGAGCTGCGCGCCGAAGGCATTGGCCAGAAAAAGAGCGGCATCTATGGTTTTCGGGGATGCGCCGGTTTCAGGAATGTCTGCGCCCACCAGGATTCGGCTGAAGAGGGGAAATTTGTATGCCAGGGCCTTTGGCGAGGTCGGCTCGATCACCAGCAGCGGCAGGGAGAGGTTCCGGGCCATTCGCTCCACCAGAGTACCGCAGATCATCCGGCCGATACCGGAAAGGCCGTAACTCCCTGCGATCACCAGATCGGGACGCCGCTCTCGGGCCAGTTTGAAAATCCCCTCCATGGGATCGCCAAAGATCACCAGGGGCTCCCACTCGATATCCGGCTCACCCATTCGGGCTCTGATTTTTGCGGCTGCCTCCTCCATCGCTCCTTTCCGCTCCCGAAACCGTTCGGCCAGCGGGGTTCCGTAAATCTGGCTGCTGGGGGCGCAGACCGCATGAAAGATGAGCAGACGGGAATTGAAATGGCGGGAGAGTTTTGTGCCGTAATCGAGGGCCATCGAGGAAGGGGTCGAGAAATCTATGGCGCAGAGGATGTTTTTCAGGGGAAAGGACAAACCGGATTCCTCATGATCTTCTGTTTGGATGATGCCTCTGCATGGATATCCTGATCCTTCTTTTGCGTTGCTATCTCCTCTTTGAGTATCACCCAAAAGAAGAAAAGACAAGCAGGTTTTTCATTGCCATCTCTCCCGAATGAAGAATTGAGATTTCTCAGGGGATTCCGGGGCCGGAAAAAACCAAAAAGGGGGAAACCCAAAGAGGGCATCCCCCTTCTCTATTCAAACCGTATTCAAGGACTTGCGGAAAAGCCCGGAACTACTCCTCCCGGCTCTTGGCCTCGGCCACCACCTTATCCGTCAGGTTGGCCGGCAGCTCGTCATAGTGAGAGAACTCCAGGGTGAACATCCCCCGGCCCCCGGTCGTTGCAAAACTTGATCCTTTACCGTCATACCACAATCTACCAAAGCCCCTTTTTCTTTCAACTATTTTAGCGAACGATTAGCTCACGGGCGGAGAAGGAGCGCCAGCGGATTCTCCGTCCTGTGAAGCTGCTTGTTCTGCGATTCGCATCTGCCGTTCAATATCCCCATTCTGAGTGTAGACTTCCCACCAGCCATCTGGATAGATCAGGAGAAGCTCAGAGCCCTTCCTCCACCCTTCGTCATAGGTGCCCTGGTACTCCAAGTAGAACCGCCTGAAATGGGCCAATGCAGCTCCGGGATCTGTGGAACTGAATGCCGCTATATAGGAATGCTCGTCAATAATCAGGTGTTCCGCCAGCTCCGGAAATGTGCCCGGTTTCAGAAGGTAGGTGGATGTATCTCCAAGCCCTTCGAACTCGACAAAAGCGTCGTCGTGCCGTGCTTCATTCTCCGCATTCTCGTAAATCCAAAGACCGTCAAAAGGCCCTTGCTGGATATCCACGACCCACCAGAACCGGGACATATCTCCAAGGAAGCTCAGGACTATGGGAAAACCCCAGTCGGGAAGTATAATCTGTGCGAGTCGGGCTTCCCCGTTCTTACGCACGAATTCGGCAACGTCCTCAATACGCATGTCGTCAACAAACACCTTCCCCTGCGTTACCCACCGTGTGGCATCCTGGACATCGGCACAGAGACCACGGCGGATGAGCAACTCATAAGCTGGTATGGTTTTCCTATCAGTCATGTATCTGCAGAACCCATAAGGTTTGAGCCGACCCCGTTTACAAAACAAGTCTGCTGCCAACTTGAAAGGGGTCGGATTCAAACCTTATGGGTTTAGGCGTGTAATTCGCTATCAAAATGCTTGTTTACTGCATGTTCAAAGACATCTTTGACCCAATTATCTATGTTTGTATCTGACTTTTCAATTGCGAGAATAATTTTTTTGTGAAGATCAGGTGGAAGATTAATTGTAATTCTTCCACTAAAAGGTTTATCAGGTTCTTCTCCTCTTTCTGTGCAGAAATCAATATAATCTTCGACTGAATCAATAAAAGATTGTTTTAATTCATCAACTGATTTACCTTGAAAAGTTATAATATCGCGAATATTTATAACATCTCCGTGAAAAATATTCGCTTCCTCGTCAAATTGAACTTTTGCTATATAATTTTTATATTTCATGATATTATGCTATAACTCCTGCTTCAGTTAGAAATCGACGCATGGAAACAATTGCACCTTTATCGGTTTCTTTTCTTGGATGAGGTCGATGAAAAACAGCTCGAACATTATTAAGTGAAATACGTACTCGTGAACCTCTACCTTCACTAATTTCTGATCCAAGTGCAATGAGCATTTTTTCAATATCGTTCCAGTGAATATTTGATTGAACTGGATTTTCAAAAATTTTTTCCAATGTCTTTCTTTGTTTTTTATTCATTCAATAGTCAATCATTTTTAGGTAATCGGAAGAGACACTTTACCTCAATAAGTTTGCCATTCAAAGACAATTTAATATGGAATGTCATCATCCCAATGTTCCATTTCTGAGATAGTAGAATCATTACGAGAATCATAATATATTTCATCTAAAAGATATTCGTCATCGTATAATTCTTCATGATGATTATAATTCCAGTTTATTATCAATCCCACATGTTCTAATTTGGGTATTAATTCTTTATTTTCTTTTGCAATTTTACGTATTCGTTTTTTCTTAAAAGGATACAATTTAGCAACTTCAAGAACTGCATTTGATAGTTCTGCTACATCAATAATAGTTGATTCTTGAAGAATCTTCAAACGTTCAATATTCTTTTTTGAAATATTTGATTGCTGCCAGTATCCATATATCTCTTCCAAAAATTCACGACGATTGCGTTCTTCAATTGGAAGTGATGCACATTTTTTGCAAACGTGAGTTTTATGTCCTTTTCCTGAGAATTTTTCATTTGGTTTTCTTTTACCACAAATTCTGCAATAATGTCCAAATTTTTTGCGGGATTTTGATTTTTTATTATTTTTCATAACAATCAATAATAATTAAATATAGTTACACGCCTAACTCTTAGTTCAAGTAAGTGGCATCCTTCCCGCATTGATTTCTATCTGCCGGTTCATGCGATGTCGAAGATCTACAGAGCCAAATTCCGGGATCAGATGATCAAAGAGGGGCTGTACAATCAGATACCGTCCGATGTCTGGAACAGGGAGTGGAATGTCAATGTTCAGGCTGTCGGAGACG
>JAABSP010000100.1 GCA_011390345.1 Desulfobacteraceae bacterium | reverse complement strand
CCTCCTTTTCTTCGCTATCGTTAGATCTGCAACATATACTAAAAAAGGTGACATTATAAACCTGCCGCTCAATTCACACAAGCCCTTTATAATAAATCAAGGAGGATGTCAAAATCTTTTGGAGAAGAGGCCGTGATCGAGCCCTAAAAAGATCAAAGGGCAACAGGGGATCAATGCGCCTTTCGGACCCCGCTGCAGGAGTATTCGCAGAGAAGATCCCCCTCTCCGCAGTCGCGGGTTTCAAACTGAAGCACCGCATGGTCGATGTCGAAGCGGTGGAGCAGTTCTTCCCGGATCTTTTGGGCAAGGGTTTCGGTTCTGCTCAGCAACTGGTCATCCACCACCACATGCGCGGAAAACGCGATGCTTATGGAGCTGACGTTCCAGGCATGGAGATGGTGCGCGCCGCAGATGTCCGGACGCTCTTCCAGAAACCGCTGCACCTCTTCGATGTCGATGCCTTTGGGGGTGGCGTTCATAAGGATCGGCGCGGCCTCCTTCGCGATGGTCCAGCAGTTTTTCAGAATGAAGATCACGATGAGAAAGGAGAGCATCGGATCGAGCCAGTACCAGGGCTTGAAGATCAGCACCAGGCCGTTCAGCAGCACCGCCACCGATGTGAGGAAGTCCCCGATCATGTGCAAAAACGCGCCCCGGACATTGAGGCTGTGGGCCGCATCCTTGTGGAGCAGAAACGCGGAGAGGCCGTTTCCGAAGACGCCGACGCCGGCAATGGCCATGACCAGAATACCGGAGACCGGCTCCGGGTTCCGGAACCGTGCGACGGCCTCATGGAGAATGAAGACCGATGCACCCAGAAGGATCATCACGTTGATCATGGCCGCGACCACCTCCGAGCGCCGGTATCCGAAGGTGTTTCGGGGGGTGGCCCCCTTCTTCCCGATAATATAGGCAAAATAGGCGATCAGCACTGCGGTGAAGTCGCTGAAGTTGTGGGTCGCATCGGAGATCAGCGCGACGCTGTTTGCATATAGGCCGCCGATGACCTGCACCAGCGGGATGAGCAGGTTGAGGGCCAGGGTTATCAGCAGCCGTGAGCCGCTGGTGTCCTCTACATCCACATGGTGGTGATGGCACGCACCTTCGCGGGAATGGTTATGGCTCTGATTATGGGAATCTTCCTGCGAATGGCTGCAGGCACTTTCTTGGGAATGATTTTCCACGGTAACGGATCGCTCCTTTCGATAAATCGATAAATTTTTCATTCCCAATATACACATCCCCGCGGTTTTTGCAAATCTCGGGGTTCCATCACGCGTTTATCCAAACAGCCGCGCCCTGACGGTCACTACTTCGAATATGGCCTTCTTTACATTGAGCAGCGCACTCAGCTTGGGCTGAACGCCCTAAATCGACATTTTTGTAATTCTTGCGGCCGACTCCCGAATCTGTTCCTCTGCTGTGTAGGGAAAGTCCTCCAGCCGGCTCAGACTGCGCGAAAGCTTTTTGAGCCCCTCCTGGGAATACCTTCCTTCACAGGGCCGGTAGGCGATCGGGCAGATGTTCATCGGATCTTCCGTACCGTCGCTGCCCCCACAAGATCCTCTCCAACGACAATGATCTGGCTCAGCATATCATTGCGGTCGATCTTTCCGATTCTCAGCAGCGCCTCCAACTGGGGCCCCTCCGGAAGCAGCCCTTCCAGAAAAGGGGGAAACCTGTCGTAATCGAAAACCCGATCCTCGACAGGCATGGTCAGCGAAACGGGCGGTCCCGCATAATCCGGATAATAGGAGAAGCGATACCGCTTCAGGTACTCGACCTCCTCCAGAACGCCGGCCGGAATATCGTGAAACAGGACTTCAATCCTTCTCATCTTTTTGGCTTTCATATTGATGCATGATCGGACCTTCAAAGGAGATCCGGATATTGAGTGCGGAAAGGAGATGGAAAAGGGTGTTCAACTGAACCGTCCTTTTGCCGTGTTCGATATCATAGATCACGGTTTTTCCGACTCCTGCGATGTCAGCAAGATCGATTCTGGAGAGACCGGCCGCGTTTCTGTGGAATCGAACGATCTTCCCGATTTCGGAGATGTTTTCCATTGTGATGGGGATGGCCATGCCCGATATCCATGATGAAGTGATGGAAATCAGATCGGCACTGGGCGTATGCCCATTGCAACCTGCAGTGAAAATATACCGCGATAGCGGCAAAAACGTCAACTGTTTTGATGAATTCGGGGTGGAAGGAGCTTTTGATCCGTTTTTTACCGTCATAGCGGTAAAAAACGGATGTCCGGCATTCCTGCCAACCCACAATCCGAAAGATCAGAAAACAGCCTGATCCTTCAACCGGGAAAGGCTTTTCACAATCCGGAAGATCAGAAAAGAGCCCGATCCTTCAACCGGGAAAGACTTTCCACCACCGCGGAAAGCGGTGCAATGATCCGTCCCTCCCCTTCGATGTCGGCCGCGATTCGATGGATGTGCATATCCAGGCACTGTTCGTCATCATTATAGACATAGGGCTTTTCCGCTGAAGGAGGGACTTCTATGACATGGAGAATCGCCTCGTAAAGTTCTGCGGTCATGGGCGAAAGTGCTTTTCGGGCATCATAGTGGTCCAAGGATTTCTTTGTCCGCAGATCGACCGCCTGCACCCCGAAGAGCAGCGCGATGGCCATATACTGTCGGAAGAGACCGACAGCCTCCCGGGCAAGGTTTGCCGATCCAAACCCCTGGCTGTTGATGTTCTGGTTGAACTGCTCCGCATGGGTGGGGAATCGGTCCGCAAGAGAGTTCCCGTAAAAGGAGAGCAGCGGCATGATGGAGTTTCCGGAGATCTGCAGCCCCTTGAGGCCCAGATTGACGGGCCGCTCCGGATTGCCGGTCAGCGACGGCGGCAGACCGTTGTTGAACTCGGGCGCGACGAGCATCGCGATCTGGACATCGAGATGCTTGGCCAGCAGGCCGATGTAGTACCGGAGATGATCCATGCCCACGCCGATGTACTGCCCCAAAAAATTTCCGCAGTAGAGGGTCAGTTCCTGCTCCGTGTCGATGAGGGGATTGTCCGTGGCCGAATTGATCTCGATTTCGATGGATCGGGCCATGGCCGAAAAGCCGTCGGCAATCGGGCCCATGAACTGGGGCAGGCAGCGTAGGGAATACCGGTCCTGCTCCAGCGCGTTCTTTCCGGGCATGCTCTTTCCGTTCAGCTCGTCCCGGATCAGCTTGGACCCTTTGAGCAGATCGACCATTTTCGCTGCTGTCCATACCTGGCCCGGATGGGGCTTATGCTGCTGGATAAAAGGATGAAAGGACTGGTTGCTAGCGGCCATTCCCTGGGCGTAGAGGGCATGGGCCCCCAGCGAGAGCGCCAGCAGATTCCGGGCATCGTAAAGGGCATGGGCCCCGATCCCGGCCATCACGGATGTCCCGTTCATCACTGAAAGCCCCTCTTTGGCCGCCAGCTCGATCCGGGGAAGGCCCGCACGCTCCAGCGCAGTCAGGGCATCCATCTCCTCCCCCTCCATATCGACTGTAAATGCCCGATCCAGCCCCACGGCCGCGGCCAGGATATAGGCCAGAGGAACCAGATCCCCGCTTGCGCCAATGGAGCCGAGTTCATGGACATGGGGAGTGATCCCGGCATCGAGGCATTCCACAAGGCGTTGGATGATCTCGATCCGAACCCCTGATACCCCCCGCATCAGCGAATTGGCCCGCAGCAGCATGGCCGCGCGCACATCGGCTTTGGGAAGCCGTTTTCCCGCGCCCGTCTTGTGGGGCCAGGGGATGTTTTGCTGCAGCAGATCGGCTGAATCCTTGGGAACCTTGATATCAGCCATCCCCCCGAAGGCCGTGGTGACGCCGTAGATCGACTCCCCGGCCTCAATCGCCTCTAAGATGATCTCTCTGGACCGGCGTATCCGGGCGAGAAGTTCGGGGTCATCGCTCAGCGCTGCCGAACGTCCTTTCCGGGATACGCCCACCAGATCCTCGATGGTCAGATCCTCTCCGCGAAGCAGAAGTGCCATAAAATATCCTTTCACAGGCCGGGATCAAACCGGCCTTTCAAAGCAGTTGAACCCTGTCGAGCCTCAAGGTGAATTTTGGAAATGAAGATCCCGGCAAAGGTCTCGGGGTTTCAGCCTTCACTCTGTCCACTCTATCCGCTCCGTCTATTGATTTGTCCCTTTTCAGCGGGATTCTGATTCCGGCAAATCGCCTTAAAACCGTCTCCGGCGGGAAAATCCGATCCAGGCGGCCCCAAGCATTCCCGCGGCAAAAAGAAGCAGATAAGCGATCTCCGGAAGGACGGAGATCATATCCCCCTCCCGCACGAACAGCTCTGTCAGCCCGTTGAGCCCCCATGCCAGCGGGGAAAACCGGCTGATCTCCCTCATGGTCTCGGGCATCACATAGACCGGAACCATGATGCCTCCCAGTGCCGCGGCAATCACGATGGAGACGGGCCCGAACATGGAGGCCTGCTCATAGGTTCCGGAAAAGACCCCTATGGCAATGCCGTAGCCAGATGCCGCAAGGGCAGCACTCAAAACGATGACGGCCACTGCTTCCGGAGAAGATCCGATCTCCAGCACCGGGGTTCCCATCAGGGGCAGCACATATATGCCGATGAGCAGGATGATGCCAAATTGGACTATGCAGATGAAGACATATGCGATCACCTTTCCCATCAGCAGAATCCCATAGGAGACCGGCAGGGTCAGCAGCCGGGTCTGGGTTCCGTCCTCCCGCTCCCGGATCAGTGCGCCGCTCAAGGGAACCACGATGAAAAACATCCCGAAGAGGGCCCAGGCCGGCACATTCTGCTGCACCGATGTGGGCAGCTTCTCCACGCCGCCGCGGCCCGTCCGCTCCACACGGAGATCGAGCAGCCGCCCGCTCCCCCAATCATCGGACATCTCCGGCACAAAGCTTCGGACCGCTCCGGTAAATGCCCCGGCCTTCATCTCCATCTCCATCATCAGGATGATCCGATGGATCGCGTTGACGATGGCCGAACGAAAGCTCCCCTGGGCAAGGGGATCGAAGTAGAGGCGCAGTTCCGGCAGAGAGACATTTTCCGCTTCCGAGGCCGGTTTTCCGGCAAATGCGGCCTCGATCTGCGCGTCGATCCGGGCCTGCATGTTCCGGGTCAGCCCCGCGGGGATGATGATCCCCACCTGGGCGTCGCCGTGGGCCACGGCGTTTTCTACCGCCGCGTCATCAGCCTTCCCATCCCGGTTCAATTCTCGGCCGGGCCCTCCGTCGAACCCTCGGCCGGCCTCGACGATCTCCATCGCGCCAGCCTCGGCCAGCCCCTTTCGGATCGCATCCCCCACAGCACCCCGGTCCCGGTCCGCCAGAACGACCTGAACGTCGATCTCCCCGGTGGTCTTCAGCACATTCTCCTGCACCAGGGAGACGATGATAACCAGCGCGGCCGGCATCAGAAAGAGCACCAGAAGGCCCGCCCGATCCCGGAAGAGCAGCAGCAGCTCCTTGTAAACCGTAGAAAAGAGTTTCATCATGTCAGGTTCAGTCCCGCAGCCGTTTGCCGGTGAGATGGAGGAAAAGCGCGCCGAGGTCCCGGCATTCCGGATACCCCCGCAGCAGATCGGCCGGAGATCCGTGTGCGACGATCCGCCCCTCGTCCATCACCGCGATCCTGGAGCAGAGGGTCTGGGCCTCCTCCATATAATGGGTGGTATAGATCATGGCAACCCCTTTCTCCCGCATCTCCAGCAGCCGTTCCAGAATCATGTTCCTCGACTGCGCATCGATGCCCACGGTCGGCTCGTCCAGAAAAAGGAGCCTGGGGCTGTGGAGAAGCCCTGCGCTCAGGTTGGCTCTCCGCTTCATCCCGCCGGAGAATGTCCTGATCCGCTGATGTGCCCGATCTGAAAGCCCTACGATGGAAAGGGATTCCGCCACTCTCTCCTTGAGCTGTTTACCTTTGAGGCCGTAGAGCCGGCCAAAATAGCGGAGGTTCTCCCGTGCTGTCAGGTTCGGGTAGAGCGCGATCTCCTGGGGAACGAGGCCGAAGAACTTTCGTGCGGCTTTGGATCGTTTGAAGAGGTCGATGCCGCAGATATGAACGGCCCCCGCATCGGGCCGGAGAAGCCCGGTCATGACGGAGATGGCTGTGGTCTTTCCCGCGCCGTTGGGCCCCAAAAGGCCGAATATCTCCCCGGCATGCACCGAAAGGGAAAGATCGTCAATGGCCGGTTTTTCCGCTGCCGGATACCTCTTTTTCAGATCCTGCGCCACAAGGCAGGGTTCTTCCTCGTTCTCTTCAAAAGGTTTCAAAATGGCCATTGTCAGCTCTTTTTATCTTCTCGGATGCAGCAGAATGATCATCCCGATGGAGCGGTTACGGTTTTTCGCCCTTCTCTTCGGTCGATTCCATCTCCCGGATCTTTGCCGCCAGTCCATCGATCTTGTCATGGAGATCCTCTACCTGCTCCCGGGTCGCGAGATTCATCATTCCCATCACCTCGCTGACCCGCTGGTCCACCTTCTCACCGATCCATTTCTTGAAATTTTCGGTATAGCCGGTCAACTCTTTTTTGAGACGGCTCCCTTCGGATTCAGTGATCTCCTTGTTGCGGACCAGCAGGTTGACAATCTTGTCAATCTCATCTTCGGCCAATGTCATCGCACTCTGCCAGATGCCAGATGAGCGTTTGGCAAAGCCCTCAACCGTTCCCCGTCCTTTTTGCATCAACTGCGCCAGAATGCTCGGTGCGATCACTAGCTCCGAGTCTTTCTTCTCCCGCATCAGCAGTTGGGTCAGAACGGATATGGTGATGTCTTCGCCGGTCTCGTTCTCCTCGATGACCACCTCTTCGCCGGATTGAATCAGATCCGCAAGGCCGTCTAATGAGATGTACCGTTTCTGGATCGTGTCATAGAGTTTCCGATTGGCATATTTTTTGATTTTACGGGCGATCTTGGTCTCCCCGGTCATACGCTTCCTCCTCAGATCAGGATGATTTCCGTCAGGATATCCCGTCTGACACTGATATCCAAACCCTTCCCATGATATACAATATTATGACGAGCAGTATCTTCGGCGTCAAGCGGTTTGAAAATCATTTTGACAGAAGGGATATGCGGCTGCGGAAAAGGCGCTGAAAGATCAATTGTAGGGAAAAATGAGAGAAGGAAGGCTTTGGTGGATTTTTAAAGTGCCCTGGAGTAGACATCCGCGGTCAATGCATCCCGCTCCCCCTTTTCCAGCCGATGGTATCCGGCCCCGGCGATCATAGCGGCATTGTCCCCGCACAGGGAGATCGGGGGGATGTGAACCCCGATGCCTTGCTTTCGCGCTGCTTCCGTCACCCGCTCCCGCAGCCGTCCGTTTGCCGCGACCCCCCCAACAATGGCCAGGTGCCGGCACCCGCTCTTTTGAGCCCCCAGAAGAATCTTCTCCGTCAGCACATCCACCACCGCCTCCTGGAATCCGGCCGCTATGTCGGGGATCTGATCCTCGAGATCCTTTTCATTGGCCCCGATGTATCGACCCACGGCCGTCTTCAATCCGCTGAAGCTGAAGTCGAATTTCTCCCGGTCCAGATAGATCCTCGGAAACCGGATCTTCTCCGGATCTCCCTTTCTGGCCAACTCGTCGATGATCCGTCCCCCGGGATATCCCAGCCCCAGCATCTTGGCAACCTTGTCGTATGCCTCCCCGGCCGCATCGTCTCGCGTCTGACCCAGGAGTTGAAATTGGGTGTGGCCCGAGACTTTGTAGATTCCGGTATGGCCCCCGGATGCCAGCAGCGCGGCAAAGGGAAAATCGGGCGGATCATCTGATAGAAAGACCGAACCGATATGCCCCTCCAGATGGTTGACCCCGATGAAGGGGAGGTTTCGGGCATAGGCATAGGATTTTGCAAAGGAGAAACCGACCAGGAGTGCGCCGATCAGCCCCGGCCCCCGGGTCGCGGCCACTCCGTAGAGATCATTCGGGGAAATCCCGGCCCTCTGGATGGCCCCGTGGACCGTCGGAAAGATCGCCTCGATATGCTTTCTCGCGGCCAGTTCCGGCACCACGCCGCCATATGGATGATGCACATCCACCTGGGAGGCTACCACGGAAGAGAGGATTCTGTTTCCGCCTTCCACCACCGCGGCCGCGGTCTCATCGCAGGAGGTCTCCACCCCTAGAATCAGCCTTGACGCGTCAAAAGAAGCCATCACAGTTCTATATCCACGCTGTTTAGGCAGATGGTAAACTGTTTCAAAAAAAGCCCTTTGGCCTTGCAGAATTCCTTAACATCCGCCATCCGTTCGATCTCCCTTCCACTGTTGAAGGAGATGACCATCCCGCCGAAGCCTTTTTTTTCATAGATGCTCTCCAGCTCGCCAAATGTTCCGAGGATCGGATACCCCTGGAGCTTCTTCCCCTTTTTTAAAGGATCATCATCGATAAAGCCCAACGGCTTAACCCGGTGCTTTTTGTTGTTGATGATCTCCCGGAGCAGAATCTCGCCTCCCCGGCCAGCCCCATAGATGATCACCGAATCCCCGGAAAGGGTCTTTCGCTTCATCAGATCCAGGGCAATCCGGAAGGAGCCCCGGGTTCCCAGCAGCAGGGCCGTGGTTATCAGCCAGTCGATCACGAAGATCCCCTTGGTGAAGTCTTCGAACCGATAGATGAAGGTGACGGCTGCAACCGTGAGAAGAGTGGCAAAAGAGGATGCCTTGAGATAGCCAAAGACATCGTCGGTGCTGAGATACCGCCAGAATCCCCGGTAGATGCCTGCCCCGAAAAAGGCGATGGACTTGCACGCGATGACGGCCGGGAGCGAATGGAGAAAGATCCGGAAATTGATGATGAAATCGGTTCCCGAAAAGCGGAGCCGATAGGCGAGATAGTAGGAGAACGCGATGAGCCAGAAGTCAAGGATCACCAGCAGGATCTGCCGCTTATACGTCAGCTCCAGAAGAATCGGGGTGTAGGCCCGCTCCCGAAGAAGGCAGAACTCCCGTTCCGGATAGACCCGGAGCTGCGCCAGATAGATCCCCATCAGAATGGCCGCCAGCAGCAGCGGGATGATCACGGCCGGAGAGGTGAGGGTGTCGGTCCGGCTGACAAAGATGGCTGAGATTCCCGAGATGATGCCTATGCCGTAGAGGAAGAGCACGGCTCCCCGCTCGCTGAAGCCCACCAGCACCAGCCGGTGGGAGGTATGATCTCTGCCCCCTACCGATGCCCTTCGGCCGCTGAGGAGCCGGATCAGCGTCACCAGGGTCGTATCCAGCAGGGGAACCATCAGCACCATCATGGGAACCGCGACCGAGGCCAGGGGGTTGACCTCCAGAGACTGGGAGTAATTGAGGGTCAGCATGGCCATCATAAAGCCGATCACCAGGCTGCCGCAGTCTCCCATGAAGATGGAGGCCGGATGAAAATTGTAGATCAAAAATGCGGCAAGCGCACCAGCCAGAAAGAGCGCGATCTCGGCCGCCTGGGGCAGGGCGGGCCAGTAGAGCGCGGCCAGATAGAGGCTGGCCAGAAGCCCCACCCCCGCACAGAGGCCGTCCATATTGTCGATGAGGTTGAAGGCATTGGTGATTCCCACGATCCAGACAATCGTCACCACCGTATCCAGTGTGAGTGAGGTAAACCACTGGAGGCGGAAGCCGCAGAATGCCATGAGAGAGGCCACCAGAATCTGGCCCACCAGTTTGGTATAGGGTTTGATCTGGATGAAATCGTCCAGCAGCCCCAGAAAAAAGATCATAGACGCGCCGATCCAGAGAATGGTCGGCAGAGATGATCGGGGAACCGGAACGGCATAGGTCTCGATCGGGGGGAGAATCTGGGAAAAATCGGAGATCAGAAAAAGCGGCAGTGCCATTCCTACATAGATGGCGATCCCTCCGAAAAGGGCGGTCCGCTTCTTATGCCATCGTTCCTTGACCGGTGCGGCCATTCGACCGTTTTTGATGGAGAAGTGGCGGACAATCGGGGTCGTGATGAGGCAGACACCAAAGGCGAGAATGATTTCAATAATAAGGATTTGTTGATAAAACATCGATCGATTTACCGGTCCTGATGCCGGTTCAATCCGCACCTACCGGGTGCGGGGGCCTTTGGGTGTTCAATCTCTGCAGAGACTTTTTCCCCGCTGTCCCTTTTCGATCCAGGCCAGAACCCGGCGCAGTTTCCCCTGGCGCGGTTTTTCCCGGTGCGGTTTTTCCCGATGCAGTTTTCCAATGATCTGGGAGATGAGGGAAGCCTCTTTTTTCATGATGTCCATTCCAGCCGCTTCTCCGAGGTCTTCCGTTCGGTGATCTCGCCGATGACCACTGCATTCTCATCCATAGCCCGAAGCTGCTGCAGCACATCCGCTGCCGCCTTCTCCGGCACGATGGCCACCATCCCGATGCCGTTGTTGAAGGTCCGGAGCATCTCCTCTTCTGAGACCTTTCCGGCCTCCTGGAGAAAACGGAAGATCGCGGGAACCTCCCAACTGTCCCGGTGCAGGGTGATGTTGCAGGCATCCGGGATGATCCGAATGATGTTCTCCGCGATCCCGCCGCCGGTGATGTGGGCCAGCCCGTGGATCGGTAGATTCCGGATCAGCCGCTGGATCGTCTCGGAGTAGATCCTTGTCGGGGTGAGCAGCTCCTCTCCCAGAGTTGTCCCCAGCTCCGGCACATGGTCGTCGATCTTCAAATTCAGCCGGTCCAAGCAGATCTTCCGCACCAGGGAATAGCCGTTGCTGTGCAGACCGCTGGAGGGAAGGCCGATGAGCAGATGGCCCATCCGGATCCCGGAGCCGTCGATGATCTTGTCATTGTCCACCAGCCCCACGGCAAAGCCGGCCAGATCATACTCCCCTTCCGCGTAGAATCCGGGCATCTCGGCCGTCTCCCCGCCAATGAGGGCACATGCGGCAATTTTACAGCCTTCGGCCACCCCGCTGATCACCTCTGTGGCGATCCGGGAATCGAGCTTTCCAACGGAAAAATAATCGAGAAAGAAAAGGGGTTTGGCTCCCTGCACCGCTATGTCATTGACGCACATGGCCACCAGATCGATGCCTACGGTGTCATGCCTGTCCAACAGAAAGGCGATCTTGAGCTTGGTCCCCACCCCGTCTGTAGAGCTGACCAGAACGGGCCGATCCACATTGGCCAGATTGAGAGAGAAGAGGCCTCCGAATCCGCCGATCTCGCCCATTACACCGGAACGGGGGGTTCCTTTGGCGATCTCCTTGATCCTTCTGACCAGATCGTTGGCCTTGTCGATATCGACACCGGCCTGAGCATAGCTCAATGGCTGGGAAGTATCTTTATCCAACTCTCTATCCAATTCTTTTTTATCGTTTTTCACCGAAAATCCGCTCCTGATCTCCCTTTACCCCTGCTCCTCGATTCTTTTTTCATCTCTTTAGACGCCGAAATCGGTAGAAACCCGTAGAATTACGGTATTGATTTCAATTTGAGGAACCTAAACCGAATGTCTTCAAATGTCAAAACAATTTTTTTGACATCCCGGCCCCCTTATTGTAAGTTATCTGAAAAAATGGGTACATCTTTACGGTGAGGTGAAAGATCATTATGACAAAGTTTGCAAGGCTCGACCGGCTGCCCCCCTATGTGTTCGCAACGGTCAACAAGATAAAGATGGAGGCCCGCCGTGCGGGCGAGGACATTATCGATCTGGGGATGGGCAACCCGGATCTGGGAACGCCGGATCATATCGTGGAAAAGATGGTGGAGGCGGCCCGAAAGCCCCACAACCACCGGTATTCGGCATCGATGGGGATCACCAGGCTGCGGATGGCCATCGCGGACTGGTACAAACGCAAGTTCGACGTGGATATCGACCCGGAAAACGAGGCCATCGTCACCATCGGTGTCAAGGAGGGGCTCTCCCACCTGATCCTGGTGACCATCCGTCCCGGGGACGTGGTCTTCACCCCCAACCCGACCTATCCGATCCACCCCTATTCGGCCATCATCTCGGGCGGGGATGTGCGGGGGATTCCCATGGGCCCCGGCATCGACTTCTTCCACAACCTGACCCATGCCGTCAAACAGACCTGGCCCCGGCCCAAGGTACTCATTTTAAGCTTCCCCCACAATCCCACCACGACCGTTGTCGATCTCGACTTCTTCCAGAAGGTGGTCGATTTTGCAAAGGAGAACGACATCCTGGTGATCCATGACTTTGCCTATGCAGAGCTTGTCTTCGACGGATACAAGGCTCCGAGCCTGCTCCAGGCCAAGGGGGCAAAGGAAGTCGGCGTGGAGTTCTACTCCCTTTCCAAAAGCTACAGCATGGCCGGCTGGCGGGTCGGCTTCTGCGTGGGAAATCCCGAGACGATCGCGGCCCTGCGCCGGATCAAGAGCTATCTCGACTACGGGATCTTTCAGCCGATCCAGATCGCGTCCATTATTGCGCTCAACGGCCCTCAGGACTGCGTGGAAGAGATCCGCGGGATCTACAAGACCCGGCGGGATGCCCTGATCTCGGGGCTCAACCGGGTGGGATGGGAGATCGATCCGCCCAAGGGGACCATGTTCGTCTGGGCCCGGATTCCGGAGCAATATCGGCAAATGGGTTCTGTGGAGTTCTCCAAATTTTTGATCCGGAACGCTCAGGTCGCGGTCTCTCCGGGGCTCGGCTTTGGAGAATACGGAGATGAGTATGTCCGGTTTGCCCTGATCGAGAACAACATGCGCATCAATCAGGCGATCCGGGGTATCCGGAAAGTGATGAGCAGCGGCACCGAAGCCTATGAGAGAGAGCCGCTGGCAAAAGGAGCGTTGGTATGAAGGGCGTGAGGGTTGGGATTTGCGGATGCGGAACGGTCGGAACGGGCGTTGCCCGTCTGCTGACGGAGAACAGGGAACTCATCGAATCGAGGCTCGGGGTCCGGCTGATCCTTGCCAAGGTTGCAGATATCGATACCGAAACCGATCGGGGAATGAGATTTGAATCGGGCGTCTTTGTGAGCGATGCCCGGGCAGTAGTGGAAGATCCTCAGATCGACATCATTGTGGAGATGATCGGCGGAAAAGGCTTTGCAAAGGAGCTGATTTTAAATGCCCTGAACCGGGGAAAACATGTGGTGACAGCGAACAAGGCGTTATTGGCCGATTTCGGAGACGAGATCTTTGCGGCCGCGTCTGGAAAAGGGGTCGATCTGGCCTATGAGGCGAGCGTGGGCGGCTGCATGCCCATCATCAAGACCCTTCGGGAGTCGCTGGTCGGAAACCGTATCCGCTCCATGACCGGAATTTTAAACGGTACCTGCAACTATATCCTGAGCCGGATCACCGAGGCCGGTGTCGATTTTCAGACCGCGCTGGCCGAGGCCCAGCGGTGCGGCTATGCCGAGGCCGACCCCACTCTGGATGTGGAGGGATTCGACACCGCGCACAAGCTGGCCATCATCAACGCGCTCGCCTACGGGATGCGGATCAATCTGCCGGACATCTACGTGGAGGGGATCTCGAAGATCACGCCACTGGATATCGCATTGGCCCGGGAGTTCGGCTACACCATCAAGCTGCTGGCCATCAGCAAGGACCGCGGAGATTCGGTGGAGGCACGAGTCCATCCCACCATGATCACGCTCTCCAATCCCCTCTCCAACGTCAGCGCCAATCTCAACGCGATCACCGTGGCCGGAGATGCGGTGGGAGACATGATGCTTTACGGCTTCGGCGCGGGAATGATGCCTACGGCCAGCGCGGTGGTTGGCGACATTGTCGATATTGCCAGAAACATGGTCTCCAACTCGGCCGGCCGGGTTCCGCTGCTCGCGTATCAGGAAAAGAGCCTGAGGCCCCTGCCGGTGATGCCGATGGATCAGATCGTCACCAATTATTATATAAGGTTTGCCGCGCTGGACCGGCCCGGGGTGCTGTCGAAGATCTCCGGCATTCTGGGGGATCTCTCCATCAGCATCAAATCGGTGCATCAGAAGGGCCGCCGCTCCGAGACCGCGGTTCCGGTGGTGATGCTCACCCACACGGCAAAAGAGGCCGATGTCAAATCGGCCATCTCCCGGATCTGTGAGCTGGACATCATCCGGGATGCACCGACCCTCATCCGGATGGAAGACGCAAACGGAGACGACCCGGATATGGACATTTCTTGAAGCTCTGCCGCAACATCGATTCGCCCAAAGAAAAGTAAACGAGGAGAACCTGTCATGCACATCGTCTGTTCCGATATGGAGGGGGTCTTTACACCGGAGATCTGGATCAATGTGGCCGAAAAGACCGGCATCGAAGAGCTGCGCCTTACCACCCGAGACATCTCCGACTATGACGTGCTCATGCAGCGCCGGCTCTCTATCTTAAAGGAGAACAACATCCGGCTAAAAGAGATAACCGAAGTGATCGGAAGGATGGAGCTTCTGCCCGGGGCCCGGGAATATCTCGACTGGCTGCGGGAGAGGGTTCCGGTGATCATTGTCTCCGACACCTACACCCAGTTTGCCGGCCCCCTGATGGAGAAGCTGGGCTGGCCCACGCTCTTCTGCCACACCCTGACTGTGGACGCCAATGATATCATCACCGGATACAACCTGCGTCAGAAGGATGCCAAGAAGAAGACCGTGGAGGCCATGCGGGCTCTGAAGTATTCCATCATATCCGTTGGAGACTCCTACAACGACATCTCGATGCTCCAGACGGCCGACGCCGGCATTCTCTTCAATCCGCCGGAGAACGTCATCGAAGAGTTTCCCCAGTTTCCGGTGACGACCGACTATGATGCCCTGAAAGGGGAGATTTCGAAGGTTTTAAAAGGATAGAGCGATGGATCTGGATCTGCCTCACAAGACCTCCTACCGGGTCATCTACGGCGATACGGACAAGATGGGCATCGCGTACCACGCCAACTATCTGCGCTGGTTCGAGATGGGGCGCACCGAAATGTTCCGCCATATGGGGCTCCCCTACGGCGAGATCGAAGCCAGGGGGATCTTTCTGCCGGTCTCCGAGGCGTACTGTAAATACATCGCGTCGGCCCGGTATGACGAGGTGATCGTGGTGGAGACGACCATCGATCCGGCGGTTCGGGGAGGGATGAAGTTCGATTATCGGATTACGGATGAGAAGGGAGAGAAGATCGTTGCGGCCGGGTATACGAAGCATGCGGTGATGAACGGGGAGGGACGGGTGGTTCGTCCTCCTGAGTTCTTGGTGGAGGCGGTTCGAAATTTCTTAGGTGGATAAATAAAAGGATCAAACCGGCTTCGGGAGCCCCTTGTGCCGCACGGTGCAGGCCACTCTTACTCTCCTCCTCATATTTTTCCTAATACTGCCCCTTCTGTTGGACATCGGTTGTGAAAGTATGTTAAAAATCAAATAACATGTTTTTGTTCCCCATTTCCTTTGTTAGGAGCTGGAAGAGAATAATAGATCTGCTAAATCTTTTGCAATACCTGTATGTATTGCCTATAAATCCCTAGTGAGCATTATATTAAAGGTGTTATGATATGAGTTGATTATCCATAAAACGTATTAACAATTTCTCGGTATTGTGCTGAATGATAATATTATCTTTAAAAACTATTTCACCAAGATTCAATGACAGAAATATTTG
>JAABSP010000099.1 GCA_011390345.1 Desulfobacteraceae bacterium | reverse complement strand
TAACTCCTATTTCATTATTCCATTGCTGTTTTATTTCGTTATACCTATATTGTATTGGTAGTTTACCCTCTCGAGAAGGCTTGTTTTCTCTATCTACTCTAAATATTTGAAAGAAATCAAAAACTCATTGTTTTGCTAATTGCTTTATTCGTTTTGGCATTGTTGATCAGAACCTTTTGGCTTTTTATCGGCCCAATAAGAAATCCGGAAAGGGTTTATATACCGGATTCATATGAATATGAACAATTGGCTAAGAACCTCATCGAACAAAATAAATTTTCAAAACAATATGGTGCCCCATTCATACCGGATAACAAAAGGACTCCAATATACCCAATCTTTATCGCAATAACTTATGTTATATTCGGCCAACAACCTATTGCAGTATGTTTTATTCAAGCTCTTATATCATCAATAACTGTTTTGCTTACTTTTTTCATTGGGTATTTACTGCATTCAAAATGGGTTGGTTTTATTGCCGCTATTATTATACTATTTTCTCCGTTTCAAATTATCTATAACGGTTATTTGATGAGTGAAACATTATATACGGCATTATTGACAATGTTTTTCCTGCTCACCATTCTTGTTGTTGATAAAAAGATTTCATATTTCAATATTTTTTTGGCTGGGAGTGTTCTTGGGATTGCAACTCTTTGTCGTCCAGTGAGTTTGTATTTACCGGTTCCACTTGTTGCAGTTTTTGCAATAATATTAAAAAACTACAAGTTGAAAAAGATATTGTTTTTTATAATTGGCTTTTCTGTTGTCATTTTTCCTTGGATGACGCGTAATTATTTTCAGACCAATAATTTCAGGGTGACTACTATTAATTCTATTAATTTGAAGTATTATGAAATAGCAACCTTTAAACAGCATCTGACAGGAAAAAGTATTGATGAAACTTGGAACGAATACAATAGTTATGTGACAACCTCTAATCTTGTAGAATATTTGTATTTAATATCCGAAAATCCAATTGAATACATTAAAATTCGTTTTTTTTGGCTATTTCGACTATTATTTGATCCTGGAAACGGTGTTCTATATTTTCTTGGTAATGATAGATTTATTGGCTCTTTAGCTGAGCCTAAGGCATCTTTGGGGGATATGATTTTTTCCGACTTGAAAGCTGCATATCAATACGCAGAAGATTTTCAAGTTAATAGTGGTTTTTTCCGAGGAATTATCTTGAAAATATTCTTAGTTGCTTATTTGAGTTTTTTATCGTTAAAGTATCTGTTTTTATTGATAGGGATTATATCTCGGAATTTTACAAATTTAAAAATCAAACCGCTTATAGTAATTATTCTATTATATTTCTTCGCAGTTTCTGGTTCCGTTAGCTCTGTACGATTTTCACTTCCAATAGAACCAATCATAAACGTCTTGGCAGCGATTGGTTTAAAGAAGACGATTGATTGGTTTCAATATAAAAGCTCCTTCGGGTGCGGTTCATCAAAATTTAATTTTGGTAAAGTGTAGTGAAACAAATAGTTTATGCTAATCTGA
>JAABSP010000039.1 GCA_011390345.1 Desulfobacteraceae bacterium | reverse complement strand
GATCGAAGGAAAGCGGTTTCTGCTGGTTCCCTACCACATGATCGGGGCCAAAAACATGGAATCGGCCATCCTGGGCGGATATGCAGACTTCGTGCGCCGGGCCCACCCCGAAGCGGCCCCCCCGGGCGTCTTTCTGGCGGAAAAACTCTTTGCCGATGCCTGTTCCCTGCGGGAGCGGATGGGCGATGCGGGATTCTTTGCGGCACTGGGGGAGAATGCAGAAAGCGGCGACGATGACTGGGGGGATCTGGGAGGCGGATGGAACTCTCAGCGCTTTGACCGGGCCCTGGCCGCGCCCCCGGGGGACCATGACCGGCTTCGACTGGTCGGGGATCTGGTGGCCAGCCTGTTCCGCTCTCAGCAGGAGATCGCAAAAGCATCCGGAGAAGGCTACATCAACCTCGACGACGGCCTCAGCGTCATCAGCCGCCATGCCAAAGAGCTG
>JAABSP010000038.1 GCA_011390345.1 Desulfobacteraceae bacterium | reverse complement strand
CGGCGTGATCCTCTTTCTGGACGAGCTGATCCTGTGGCTGGCCAGCCATTCCGCGGATCTCGGATTCGTGCAGTTGGAGGGGCAGAAGCTGGCCAAGCTCGTGGAGGCCCAGAGCGCGGACCGCCCCCTGCCCATCATCAGCTTCGTGGCCCGGCAGCGGGACCTCCGGGACCTGGTGGGCAAAGAGGCCAGCGGGGCTGCGGCCCTCAACTTCAGCGACATCCTGGGCCACTGGGAGGGCCGCTTCGACACCATCACCCTGGAAGACCGGAACCTCCCCGTGATCGCACAGAAGCGGATTCTCACCCCAAAAGACAAAGGGGCCGCAAAGGCCATTGACGAAGCATTCGAGCGAACCGCAAAAGTCCGGGAGGAGGTCCTCCACACCCTCCTCACCAGCCAAGGGGACCGGGCCATGTTCCGGCAGATCTACCCCTTCAGCCCCGCGCTGGTGCAGACCCTGATCGCGGTCTCCAGCCTGCTGCAGCGGGAGCGGACCGCGCTCAAGGTGATGCTGCAGCTTCTGGTGAACCAGCGGGATACCCTGCAACTGGGGGATCTGGTCCCGGTGGGGGATCTCTTTGACGTGATCGCGCACGGAGAAGAGGCATTCAATGAGGAGATGCGGATTCAGTTCGACAATGCCAAGCGCCTCTATCATCAGAAACTCCTGCCCCTTCTGGAGCGCCAGCACAAACAGCGCCGGGAGGAACTGGAGGCCCTCCCATTCGACGACCCGGCCCGCAAAGCCTTTACCAACGACGACCGGCTCATCAAGACCCTGCTGCTGAGCGCACTCACCCCGGGGGTGGAGGCTCTGCGGGCCCTGAACGCATCCCGCCTCTCCGCGCTCAACCACGGCACCATCACCTCGCCCATCCCGGGACGGGAGGGGCAGCTCGTGGCCCAGCGGGTGAAGAGGTGGGCCGCGGAGATCGGCGAGATCAAGGTGGGGGAGGAATCGAACCCGACCCTTTCGGTGCAGTTGACCGGCGTGGAGACCGAAAGCATCATCGACCAGGCCCGGCGGGAGGATAACGAGGGGAACAAGATCCGATACATCCGGGAGATGCTCTTTGACCAGCTCGGCATCGAAAACCGGGACGAATTTTTTATCGAACACCCCTTTCTGTGGCGCGACACCCGGCGAATGTGCGAAATCCGGTTCGGCAACATCCGGGCCATGAAGGAAGGCGACTTTCCCCCCAGGGGCGAGGCATGGAAGCTGATCATCGACTATCCGTTCGACGAGCCCAATCACGGCCCCAAGGACGACATCAGCAGACTCCAGACCCTTCTGGAGAACAATCCCTCGGGGTTCCGGACCCTGGCCTGGGTCCCCTCCTTTTTCAGCCGGGCCGCGAAGAAAAACCTCGGAACCCTGGTAATCCTGGAGCACATCCTGACCGGAGAGCGGTACCGGGGATATGCAGCTCACCTCTCGCCCCAGGACCAGTTATCGGCCAAGACCCTGCTGGAGAACCAGCGGAGCATGCTCCGCCAGCGGGTGAAAAACGACCTGTGCGCGGCCTTTGGCCTCGATTCCGCGAACACCGAAGCGATCGACACCGCGCACGAGCTGACAGATCACTTCCAGTCCCTCCTGCCCGGATTCGACCCCCGGCCCCCGGCAGCGCCCGACATGAAGACCGCGATGGAAGATCTGCTGGGCCAGGCCCTGGAACACCAGTATCCGGCCCACCCCCATTTCGAGGCCGAAATCAAGACAACACACCTGAAAAAGGTGCTGGATGTGGCCATAGAAGCGGCCCGCACCCCGGATGGCCGGGTCCAGGTGGAGACCGGGGTTCGAAAGGTGGTGCGCCAGATCGCAAACCCACTGCTGCTGGGGGAGATGGCCGAGACCCATTTCGTGCTGGGCCACCACTGGAAAAGCCACTTCAACCGAAAGGCGGCCGAGGCCGGGGGAACCCTTACAGTGCGCCAACTGCGGGAGTGGATGGACCAGCCCCGGCCCATGGGACTCCCTTTGGAGGCCGGGGACCTGCTGATTCTGGTCTATGCGGAGATGACCAACCGGAGCTTCTATTTTCAAGGGGTCCCCTTTGCGCCGACCCTGGGCGGTTTAAAGGGAGATATGGAACTGCGGGAGCAGACCCTGCCCCCTGCCCCGGTATGGCAGACCGCGCGGGAGCGGGCCCAAACCCTCTTCGACCTCACGGTCTCCCCCCTGCTCAATGCCGCGAATGTGTCGCTGCTGGCCCAGCGCATCCGGGAGAAGGCATCTGAATACCAGAGCCCGGTCAATGCTCTGCACCGGCAACTGCGGGACCGGCTGAAACAGTTTTCCATCGAGGCGGAGACCGCGCCCCGGATGCAGACGGCCGGGGCCTCCCGGACTCTGCTGGAAAGCATCTCCAAAACCCAGGGGGAGGAGCCGCTCATCCGGGCCATTGCCGAGGCCCGGGCACAGACCTCGGCCCCGGCCATGGGAACCTGCATCAAAGGCGCGGCCCATCTCGGGGCCGCGATGGATGCCGCGGAGTGGGTGATCTTCGATCCGGCCGGAAAGGACCCCGGCGCGGAGATCGCAGAGATCCGAAGGGAAGTGATCCAGGCCCTGACCGCGGACGAACATGCCATAGGACTGGCGGGGACCCTGAAGAGCGCCCAGACCCGGGCCATCTCCATCCTGACCCGGAAACCGCCACGGCCCGAAAAGCCAAAGGAGAAAGAGCCCGGAAAGACCGATCCGCCGCTCCCCCCGGCCGGCCCAACAGATCAGATTGCCGAAAGCGGGTCCCAGGATGACCTGACACCGGACGCGGCAAGGGCACTGCTGGCCCGGCTGGAGGAGAAGCTGGAGCCGGGGCAGCGGGTTACAGTGCATCTGCGCTGGGAGATCCGGCAGGCTTCTGACGCAGCAACCCGTACATCACCCCCTGCATCACCCCGTAAATCAACCGGGACATCAACAGAATGACAGCCTCCCTGACGCCGACTTTGGGCCAGATCCGAGCGCAGGTGGCCGCGGTTCGGGAAAAGCGGCCCGAGGCCCGGTTTATAGGTATCCGATCCCGGGGCCCCTGGACCGGAGAGGAGATCATCGAAGAGGGAGAAGGCCGCGTCTGCATCCGCCAGTGCGATGCGCCGATCCAGTTCCGCATGGCCCTCTGCCGGCCTCCGGAACCGGGGACCACAATGGTGCTCATCACCCCTCTGGGGGAATCCCAACTGGGGGAGGACATCCGGGTCCGGCTGGCCGGCCGCAGGCTCTTCCCCCTGGACCCGTGGCACATCGTGGGATGGCTCTTCGGGGCCCGGCGGATCGATCCCCGGGTCACGGCCCACAGTTGGATCTCGGAGATGCTCATGGAACTTGTGCCCGTGTCAGGATATCCCCCGGTTCCCAACCGGGTACTTGATGCGGAGACGGTCTGGGAGATCCTGCTGAAGGGATATCTGGGCATGGAGACCGGGCTTCCGGATCTCGTATCGCTGCTGAAATGGTCCGCGGATGAAGCCGATGTCCGACGCTGGGGGGCCGCATCCGAACCTTTCCGAAGGGCCGCGGCCGACTGGATCGTTCGAACCGCAGGCCCCGCGGCCGAGGCCATCCTCAACTGCGTCCACGCAACCCCTGAGCCCCTGGCCCTGCCTGCCGGCCTTGCCCTGGGCGTGATTTACGGAGATCCGGCTTCAGGGGACGGAAACCTGGACCGGGCCGCGGGCCGTCTGGAGCAGCTCACCGGCAATCCTGAAATCCCTGCCCATCAGGCCCGGCAGTGGCACATGGCCGCGGCCGAGCTGATCCGGACCGGTTTTCCGGACCATAAAGCCCGCCATGCCTGGCTGAAGCGCTCCGATGCCGTGCTGGAGAAGATCGGCGCATCCGATTTCGCGCATCTCAGCCCTGTCTCCCCCCACGGTTTTGATCAGCGCCTGATCCGCTTTGCCCGGGCCCTGGAAAATGCGCTCTCCAGAACCCCGATCCGGGCCGGAGACGACCTCTTCGATGCCAAGGCCGGTATCTTTTCCCACGAAATGGGCAGAGAACCCAGCTCCCCGAGGATGGAAAGGATCATCATGGCAGCCCGCCTTCTCCGCTGGCTGGAGAAAAAGAGCCCGAACCGATCGGGCAAAACATCCGTACCCCGCGATTTCAGGGAAGCGGCAACGGCCTATGCCCGGGACGGCGGCTTCGTGGACTGGGCCCGGGACCGCATCCGCGCGGCCGAGCCCTTAAAAGCCCTCTCCCTCGCCTACGGCCGGCTGGGGGAGGCCGCAGCCGGCCTGCGGGATCAGGAGAACCAGCGGTTTGCCGAACTCCTCCGGGACTGGACAATAGCCGGTTCTGCAGGAGATGCGGCCCTGCCCATCGAATCGGTTCTGGAAAGGATCGTCTCCCCCCTTCTGCCCCAAGTTCCGATGCTGATCCTCCTCATGGACGGCATGAGCAACGCGGTCTTTCAGGAGCTGCTGGAGAGCATCACCGCGCGGGAATGGGCCGAGCTGGTTCCGGCCCCCGGTCCGGAGACCGGATCGGAGACCGGACCGGAGATCGGACCGGTCATCGGCCCCGAGATCGGCCCGGTCATCGCAGCCATCCCATCCGTAACCCGATATTCCCGGACCAGCTTCTTCACGGGCCGCCTGGCGGAAGGGGAGAGCCGGGAGGAGGCAAAGAACTTTTCGGCCCATCCGGCACTGAAGGCCGCGTCGGGCAGTTCGGCCCCCCCGAAGCTCTTCCACAAGATCGCAGTCGCGGATGCCAAAGACGGCAGCCTCTCCGAGGAGATCCGGAATGCCCTGGGAACCAAGAGCCTTCGTGCGGTGGGGGTGGTCCTCAATGCGGTGGACGACCATCTCAAAAAGGGGGACCAGACCGATCCCCGGTGGACCCTTGATTTCATCCGCCCCCTGTCCGCGCTCCTATACGAGGCTCGTGCCGCAGGCCGCGCGGTGCTGCTCATCAGCGACCACGGCCATGTGTCGGAGTGGGGAACCGCGCTCAAGTCCGGCGGCGAAGGAGAGAGGTGGCGTCCGGCAGCCAAAGAACCGGCCGGCCAAGGCGAGCTGCACATTACCGGCAGCCGCGTCATGGCATCTCCCCAAGCGGGCCTGATCGCTCTCTGGTCCGAAAAGTACCGGTACAGCGTCAAAAAGAACGGCTACCACGGGGGCCTCACCCCCCAGGAGATGCTGGTCCCCATCGCGCTGCTCTCCCCCGGAGGCCCCATCCCCCAGGGCTGGCGGGAACGCCATCGCCACATTCCCGACTGGTGGGAGGAACCACCCCATCCACCATCCATCCGGCAAACGTCCTTTTCGTCCTTTGAGTCCTTTACGTCCTTCGCGCCGGAGCCGCCTTCCAAAGGCCAATTGCCCCTCTTCGAAAAAACGGCAAAATCTCAAAAGCCGGCCCAAGCCGGGCCCCAGGAATGGCTTGGCCGTCTGAAGGATTCCCCGGTCTATCAGCAGCAGAAAGCCATCTCAGGCAGCACCATTCCCGATGACGAAATCATCCTGAAAATCACAAAGATCCTGGTTCGGCAAGGGGGAAGAATCACTCCCCAGACCCTCTCCCGGGAGCTTGACATCCCCGAATTCCGGCTGAAACAATGGATAGACGCCTCGCAGCGGCTGCTCAACATAGAGGGCTATCCAATTTTAACCAAAGACGAAGCCGCAGGAATCATCTCCCTCGACATCGATCTGTTGCGGCAGCAGTTCGAGCTGAACTGGAGCTGAACTGGAACTGAACTGGAACTGAACTGGAGCTGAACAGAGCTTAACGCGGATCATCTATGGTGATTTTTGAAAACGCGTGGTTAAAAGTAAAAGCTCACCTTTGCGGCCAGCAGATACCAGTGTTCATCAAAGCCGTCCGGGTTGTCCTGAGCCATGACCAGGGCAGCCCCGTCCATCAGATGCCCCTCCAGCTTGAAGTTCCAGTAAGGATTGATATCGAAGCGGGTGGTCACGGTGAAATCCTTTAGCCAGGCCCGGTAATCGGGCTTCCCCCGGGCTTCGAGATCATCGCCGTCTTTGTCATCTTCGTCCCCATAATAGATGGAATAGTATGATCCCAGCTCGAACCAGTCTGTGAACCGGTAGGCCGCGCTCAGATAGTATCCGACCATATCGAGTTCAAATTCCATGGGAAATCCCTTGAGATGGCTCTTCCGGTTCATCTTCATATACTCGGCCGCAATGACCAGGTCGTTCCAGGTATACTCCGCGGAGAGGACATAGACTTCAAACTCATCCAGTTCGTCGATCACGGTCATTTCAGAGGGGATCTCCACGCTGCTCGGCTGGCCCAGACGCCTCGGCATTCCACTATCCTGGCCTATTCCCGGCGGCATTTCAGATCCTGGCGGCATATCGGAAGGTGCGTCGGGGCCAGCAGTGTCAGGGCCGGTGGAGATGTCCGGCTCCTGTCCGACCCCCGACGGCATCCCCGAATCCTGGGGAATGGTGAGATTCGCCCGGGCTTCGGCATCGCTGTTGTAAAAGTAGGTGATCCCGGTGCTGAGGCCATCCAGAGGCGTATGCCACTGAAGACTTCCGTTGTAAACGGTTCCCACATCCGAATCGACAAACTCCATGACGCCCGAGGTCTCGGAGGATCGGGCAACGCCGCCGTCCGGGTCGATATCGACCGTGCCCACCATCAGTTGATATCCTAAAGAGCCGACATTGTTCATGGGAATATCGCCGTACAGGCCGATGCCCCGAATGCGGCTGAAGTAGTCCCGGAGGTTCTCGTTGTAAACACTTTGGGGGAGCAGGATGCTGGTGCGCAGAAAATCGAGATCCCGGGTCTCGTTGTACAGCCCCAGTGGAATCCGCATGATGCCGGCCCGAACCCCGAGCCAGTCCCGCCACCGGTAATTGCCGTAGGCCCAGTCGATCTCCACCTCGTTGTTTCCGATCACCCCCTGATCCCGGGCCAGGAGCTGCACACCCACATGGAGGGAATCGGTCAACCGCTTGTTGAGATTGATCCCCACCTCGTTGAACTGAAAAGAGCCGTCATTGGTATCTGCGGTCAGAAAGTTGTTGCCCTCGCTCTTCAGATAGCCCTGGGAGACAAATCCGTGGATGTCGAGGTCCAGGGATGACAATTCAGAGGCCCAGGCCCCGCCAGCCAGGGCCGTGATGATGAAAACGCACATGAAAAAGATTTGTCGGGTCATGAAAAAACCTCCTCTGGGTAAATGCTATTGGGGTGTTACCGAAATTATCCCAACATCTTTGGTATCGGTCTCCGACGGCACATACCCAATGGCTCCTCGGGTATTTGCGACATAGGCCACGACATCCTCGGGGTCTTTCAGAGACTTGGGGGCTCTCCCCTTTCCGGTGAAGACCATTTTCCGCCAGTAATTGCCGTATTGAGAAGAGGTTTTGCCCACAAATCTGCGGACAAACTGTTCATGAACATCGCCCCCCTCCAGCGTGATGAAGTGGATCTTCTCCTTGTTCTCATCCCACTGGGTATTTCTTCCCAGAAAGATCTGCTGAATCTCATCCTGGCTGAGCGCGTAACGGGGAACATCAGGATGGGCCACGATCTTCACCTCCTGAGCCCCTGCGCAGGGGGTAAAATCCGGGATCAGGAGGATCAGAGAGAAAATCGACAGGATAACAGACAGGAAACGGTTCATATCTTGCTCCTTTTCATCGGGGTAACAGCAGTTCTTCTTTGTTGGAATTCTCCCTTTGAAAAAAACCGCGAAATCCTGTGGGTGAGGCCTTGTCTCTTTTTTCCCGCAGGATCTTCGATATAAAAGGGAGGCGCGGGTTCCGGAGCAGCGGTTTGCCGTTGATGCTTTCCTTTGACCAGCGCAGAGAGTTGGTCCACGATATGGGCCATGATATCGGTCTGCTGCGACAATTCCTGTGCTGCTTCGGCTGAGGCTTCGGCCCTGAGGGTATTGGACTGGACAACTGTGTCGATCTGCGCAACAGATTGGGTTGTCTGATCGAGCCCCTTGGACTGCTCCAAAGAAGATGCCAGAATCTCCTCTGACAGATTTCCGATCTTATTGGAAATCCGGATGTTCTGCTGAAATGCCTCGGCTGTGGCACTGGCCAGTCGATCCCCGTTTTCCACTGCCTTTACAGTATCCGTGATGAGTTTGGTGGTCTTCTCGGCCGCCTGGGAGACCCGGCTGGCCAGGCTTCGGACCTCCTCGGCCACCACCGAGAAGCCACGGCCCGACTGGCCGGCCCGTGCCGCCTCCACAGCAGCATTCAGGGCCAGCAGGTTGGTCTGAAACGCGATCTCCTCAATGAGTTTGATGATCTTGGCTGTCTCCTGGCTGGACCGGGTGATCTCCTGGATGGCTCCGGTCAGCTCCGACATGTGTCTGTTGACCTGTTCCACGATCTGCCCGGCCTCGGTCGTCATCTCTTTGGACTCCTGGGCATTTTCGGCATTGCGCCTGGTCATTTCGGCCAATTCTGCCATGGATGCGGAGGTCTGCTGGAGACTGGATGCCTGTTCCGAGGTATCTCTGGCCAGAGATTGGCTGGTGTCGGAGACGCTGCCGGAGGTGTCGGCCACCCGCTGGCTCACCTGTCTCAACTGGTAGATTGCCCGCTCGATCGGGGCAACGATCTGGTTCCGGGTAACCTGCCAGACCAGCCCCAGGGAAAGCAGAAGAACCACGGCAAAGACGATGAAATTGAAGAACTGCTGCCGGTTGAAGAATGCCAATGTGGAGTTGATGCTCTTCTCCAGATCCTTTGAAATATGCTCGGCCAGATACGAGAGCCGGCCTTCCAGCCGTGTTCGCCCCTGGGCCATCTTCTTGGCTGCTTCGGCAGGCGCGTCCGTCATGTTTCCCGAAGCCATCTCCTGATACATCGACGAGGCCTTGCGGGTATATTCCTTGATTTCACGGCGCAGATTCTTGGCGTACCGGATTCGGTTCAAAGGGAGTTCCGGCAGGGCCGCAAAAGCCTCCAGAGCGTTGATCACTTCCTGGTATGGCGTTTCGGCCTGATCAATTTTATCGGTCTCCCCCAGTACAACAGCATCCTCATAAAAGCCCATCTGCTTTTCAAAATTGCTCAGCGCCTTCTGTGTATAACTCGCCGCGGGAAACAGGCCATCTGAAATCCCATGCATCTTATTTTTCATATGCATGCCGGCAAAATGGACCACACCAATGGAAAAAAGATAGCCGATGATCAGAATACTGATGCTCAGCCATATTTTCATGAACACGGACAGGTGAATAGACTTCATCGAGAACCACATCCTTTTCGACTGGTAAGTGAAGGTGCAAGTCGAACACCAAGGTAATCTTGCAAAATATTAAGTATTTTATAAAGCTTAGATTGATAACGGAATAAGTGGAAACCCTACTTTTGCATCAAATCTCACGCTAATTCTTCTTCTGAATTCCTTATGAACTTTTATACAATACATGGAGGGTCTTCCTTTCCGGACAGGCCGGAGTAGGGGAGGGGAACTGCGAGAATTTACAGGGGAAGAGCATGCCCGGGAAAGGGCATTCCAAGGAGAAATTATTTTTCAGGAAGAAGGGTCAAAACGCCATCTCCCCAGCCGGGTGGGGATTTTCAGCCGCTTCTCGAGTTGATCCAGAAACCGCTCCCGGGGGATCTCCCTTGCACCGAGCCGCTTGAGATGGCCCGTGGGAACCTGGCAGTCGATCAGATCGATCCCCCAGGCTTTCAACTGCTCCACCAGGAGGACAAACGCGACTTTCGAGGCGTTGCTGGTGCGTGCGAACATGGACTCGCCGAAGAAACAACTCCCCTGGGAGACGCCGTAAAGCCCTCCTACCAGGCGGCCATCGCTCCAGGCCTCGGCCGAGTGGGCATATCCTGCGCGATGGAGGTCGATGTAGGCATCGATCATCTCCGAAACCAGCCATGTCTCCTCCCCCTTTTCCCGGCGCACTATGGCACACTCCCGGATAACATCAGGAAAGGCCGTGTCCAGGGTGACGTGGAATCGGTTCTGGCGGAGGATCTTCTGCAGGCTTTTGGAGATCTTTAAATCTTTGGGGTAGAGAACGAGGCGGGGGTCCGGGGACCACCAGATGATGGGGTCTCCTTCAGCATACCAAGGGAATATTCCCATCTCGTAGGCCCGAAGGAGGCGGGGGAGGGAGAGATCTCCCCCCACCGCAAGCAGGCCGTCCTGCCGGGCGCGGCCGGGGGAGGGGAAATCGATCCGATCTGCTGACAGCAGAAATACGGGCATCGAAGTCTATGGTATCTTCAGGAATAGGAGAAGGTGAGCTTATCCTCCGCCACATCCACAAAGACCTTTCCGCCCTTTTCCAGCTTGCCGAAAAGGATCTCGTCGGTGAGGACATCCTTGATCTCCACCTGGATCACCCTTGCCAGAGGCCGGGCTCCGTACCGGGGATCATGACCCTGTCTGGCCAGCCATGTCCGGGCATCCTCGGAGATCGTCAGTTCCGTCTTCTTGACCGACAGTTGCAGATTCAGCTCCGCGATGAACTTGTCCACGATCATCTCCATGATCTCGAGGCTCAGGGAGCTGAAGGCCACGATCCCGTCGAGCCGGTTTCTGAACTCGGGGGTGAAGAGCTTTTCGATTGCCTTGAAGCTCTTGCCCTCGGTGTCGTCTGCCGGATTGCCGAAGCCGATAGTGTTGGCGCTCATCTCCCGGGCCCCGGCATTGGAGGTCATGATGATGATCACGTTTCTGAAATCGGCCTTCTTGCCGTTGTTGTCGGTCAGGGTCGCGTAGTCCAGCACCTGGAGCAGGATGTTGAAGAGATCCGGATGGGCCTTTTCGATCTCGTCCAGCAGCAGCACACTGTGCGGGTGTTTTCGGACCCCGTCGGTAAGAAGCCCTCCCTGGTCGAAGCCGATATAGCCCGGAGGCGCGCCGATGAGCCTTGCCACCGCATGCTTCTCCATATATTCGCTCATGTCGAAGCGCATGAAGTTGATGCCGAGGCTGGTTGCGATCTGTCGGGCCACCTCGGTCTTTCCGACGCCCGTGGGGCCGGTGAAGAGAAATGACCCCACAGGCCGCCCCTCGGAGCCGAGCCCCGCGCGGGAGCGCTTGATGGCCGTCACCAGGGAGTGGATGGCCGGGTCCTGGCCGAAGACCACCTGTTTCAGGGTTCCTTCCAGCCCCTCCAGCTTCCCCTTGTCCGATGTGGAGACGCTCTGGGGCGGGATCTTGGCCATCTTCGCGACGATCTTTTCGATGTCGTTCGGGTGGATGTTTTTTCTTCTCGATGAGCCGGAAAGGCGGATGAATGCCCCGGCCTCGTCGATCACGTCGATGGCTTTGTCCGGCAGGTACCGGTCGTTGATGTATTTGGCCGACAGCTCGGCCGCGGACCTGAGTGCCGGTTCGGTGTAGGTCAGATCATGATGCTGCTCGTAATAGATCTTGAGACCCTTCAGGATCTGGAAGGACTCCTCCACGGTCGGCTCCGGGATCTCAATCTTCTCAAATCTCCGGGAGAGGGCTCTGTCCTTCTCGAAATGGTTCTGATACTCCTCGTAGGTGGTGGAGCCGATGCAGCGCACCTCCCCGGCCGTGAGAAAGGGCTTCATGATGTTGGAGGCATCCATAGAGCCGCTGCTGGTCGCGCCCGCGCCCACGATGGTGTGGATCTCGTCGATGAAGAGGATCGCATCCTTCTTCTTCTGCAGGGCCGCGAGCACCCCTTTGAGCCGCTGCTCGAAGTCCCCGCGGAACTTGGTTCCGGCCAGGAGGGAGCCCATGTCCAGAGAGTAGATCCGGACTTCCTTCAACAGGTCCGGTACTTCCCCTGCGCTCACCTTCTGGGCCAGCCCCTCGGCCATCGCGGTCTTGCCCACGCCGGGCTCCCCCACAAAGACCGGGTTGTGCTTCCGGCGCCGGCAGAGGACCTGAAGGGTTCTTTCGATCTCCAGTTCCCGGCCGATGAGCGGATCGAGCTTGCCCTGAGCGGCCTTTTCCACCAGCTCTACCGTAAATGCCTTCAGGGGGTTGACCTTCTTCTTCTGCTGGGGGTCCTGCTGTCTTGGGCTCGCCTGCTTTGCCTCGGGCTGATCCTCTCGATAGACGCCTCTGGAGACCTCATGGGAGATATAGTTCAACACATCGAGCCGGGTCAGCCCCTCCAGGGTGAGAAAATAGACCGCGTGGGACTCCTTTTCCAGAAACATGGATGCGAGGATATCCCCCACATCCACCTCGGGCTTCTCCGCGGAGCGGGCATGGTTGACAGCCCGCTGGATCACCCGCTGGAACCCGGTAGTCTGCTGGAAGACGTACTCCTGCCCATCGGGCACGGGATTCATCCGATCCCTGAAGAAGATGTCCAGCGCGTTTTTCAGATTTTCGATGTTCGCCCCGCAGTTTTCGATGATCTCGATGCCGAAATCATCATGCAGTATGGCAAACAGCATATGTTCGAGGCAGACATGTTCGTGACGCCTTCTCTTTGCTTCTCTGACCGCAAAGCTCAGCGTCGCTGTCAGTTCCTTGCTGATCATGGTCTACTCTTCCTCCATCGTACATTTGAGTGGAAAGCCCTTCTCCCGGGCCAAGGCCTCGACCGTATCCACTTTTGTTTCCGCTACCTCAAAGGAGTAGACGCCGCAGACGCCGATTCCCTCGCGGTGGACGTTGAGCATGATGCGCATGGCATCTTCGGGTGATTTGTTGAAGACATACATGAGGATCTCGACGACGAACTCCATGGTCGTGTAGTCGTCATTGTGGAGGAGAACCTTATACAGAGAGGGTTCTTCGATCTCCTCTTCGCTTTTGGAGATAACCTCGTCTTCCAGTTCCGGACTATAGGGACTCATATGGACGCTCCTCTAGACCGTTTATTTTCCGCAACATTTTTTATATTTCTTTCCGCTGCCGCAGGGACAGGGGACGTTTCTCCCCACCTTCTCCCCTTCTCTTTTCACCGGCTTTCGGGTCTCGGCCTTGTCCGCGCCCTGAAAGGTCAGATTCTGCTCTTTGGGACGGTTCAGCTCGGCCATCTTCTCCGGAGAGACAAATCGGATCTTGAAGAGAATCTCCAGCACCTCTTCCTTGATCCGGGAGATCATGTTCTGGAAGAGATCGAAGCCCTCCTTTTTGTAGACGATCAGGGGATGCTGCTGGGCATATCCCCGCAGTCCGATTCCCTCCTTGAGGTGATCCATGCTCAGCAGATGATCTTTCCACAGGGAATCTACGCTCTGCAGCATGAAGTATCGTTCCACATTTCTGAATTCATCGGCTCCGATCTCGGCCTCTTTTTCCTCGTATCGTTTTACGGCAGCGGCCGCGATCTTCTGGGCGAGTATCTCTGTGTTTAACCCGTCTTCCTCCTCTTCGTCAAGAGCAATACGAAAATTGAAATGTTTGTAGACCGCTTCCTTGAGCCCCTCCATGTCCCACTCGGCCGCGGGAATCATGTCGCTGGCATAGATGTCGGTGATCTCCTCGGCCTTGTCTTCGATCATCTCGATGATGGAGTCTCTGAGGTTCTCCCCGCGAAGGGCCTCGCGACGCTGTTCGTAGATCACCTCCCGCTGCTGGTTCATCACATCGTCATACTCCAGCAGGTGCTTCCGGACATCGAAGTTGCGGCCCTCGACCTTGGCCTGAGCCCCTTCGATCTGGCGGCTGATGAGCCGGTTCTCGATCGGCTCGCCCTCCTCCATGCCCATCCGCTCCATCAGGCTTTTGATCCGCTCTCCGCCGAAGATCCGGAGGAGGTCGTCTTCCAGGGCCAGATAGAATCTCGATGAGCCCGGGTCCCCCTGACGGCCCGAACGGCCCCGGAGCTGGTTGTCGATCCGCCGGCTCTCATGCCGCTCCGTGCCGAGGATGTGCAGCCCCCCAACCTCCCTGACCCCCTCGCCCAGAACGATGTCGGTTCCCCGGCCCGCCATGTTGGTGGAGATGGTGACCGATTTGGCCTGGCCCGCCTGGGAGACGATCTCGGCCTCTTTTTCGTGGTTTTTCGCGTTCAACACCGAGTGGGGGATGCCCCGGCGCTTGAGCTTTGTACTCAACTGCTCCGAAACATCGATGGAGACGGTTCCCACCAGCACCGGCTGGCCCCGCCGGTAGCAGTCCTCGATCTCATCCAGGACCGCGTTGTATTTCTCGGGCCGGGTCTTGTAGATCACATCGGAATGGTCGATGCGGATCATGGGCATGTTGGTGGGGATGATCACCACGTCGAGGTCGTAGATCTTCTTGAACTCGGCCGCCTCGGTGTCCGCGGTTCCGGTCATGCCCGAGAGCTTGTCATACATCCGAAAGTAGTTCTGAAAGGTTACGGTGGCAAGGGTCTGGTTCTCGTTTTCGATCTTGACCCCTTCTTTGGCCTCCAGGGCCTGGTGGAGCCCCTCGCTGTAGCGCCGGCCCGGCATGAGGCGTCCTGTGAACTCGTCCACAATGATCACCTCGCCCTCTTTGACGATGTAGTCCACATCCCGCTTGAAAAGCGAATACGCCTTGAGCCCCTGGTTGACATGGTGGAGGAGTTCTATGTTCTGGGGGTCGTAGAGGTTTTCCACATCTAAAAACTTCTCGGCCCGTCCGATCCCCTCCTCGTTGATCATCACGGTGCGGGCCTTCTCGTCGATGGTGTAGTCCCGCTCCTCCTGCAGGGTCGGAATGAGCTGGTTCACCTGGTAGTAGAGATCTGTCGATTTTTCGGCCGGCCCCGAGATGATCAGCGGGGTCCGGGCCTCGTCGATCAGGATCGAGTCCACCTCGTCAACGATGGCAAAGTGAAGATCCCGCTGGACCAGTGCCTCCCGCTCGAACTTCATGTTGTCGCGGAGATAGTCGAAGCCGAACTCGTTGTTGGTTCCGTAGGTGATGTCCGCGCCGTAGGAGGCCTTCCGCTCCTCGTCGTTCAGGCCGTGGAGAATTGTCCCGACGCTCATCCCCAGAAAATTGTAGATTTTGCCCATCCACTCGGTATCGCGGCGGGCCAGATAGTCATTGACGGTTATGATGTGGACCCCTTTACCGGTTATCGCGTTGAGATATGCCGGCAGGGTGGAGACCAGGGTCTTACCTTCGCCGGTCTTCATCTCAGCGATCTTACCTTGGTGGAGCACAATCCCGCCGATGAGCTGCATATCGAAATGGCGCATCCCCAGAGCCCGAACCGATGCCTCCCGGACCACGGCAAATGCCTCGGGCAGCAGATCTTTCAAAGTCTCCCCCTCCTGATAGCGGATTTTGAATTCCGGGGTTTTATCCTGTAGCGCCGCATCGCTCAATGCCTGTATCTCCGGCTCCAGCCCGTTGATCTGCTCCACATACGGATAGAGCCGTTTCAGTTCCCGTTCATTCTTGCTTCCGAAAACCTTGGTCAGAAAGTTCAATATCATTGAAAGCGTATTCCTTTGGATGGTGGTTTTGTTCGTTTTTCAAAAAGAAACCATAACATATAAAAGGTAAGTTTGTCGAAGGGTTTGTAAAGGGTAGGCCCCTTTTGGGGGGGAAGGAAGGGAGGGTGCGGAAAAGGAGAAGCTGCGCTCTGTTTTAAGAGAAGATGGCCAATATCAATTTAGGATCAGTTGAGGATGTGATCTGTCGGGTCCAGGGGAACGCCGTTGAGCAGAATCTCATAGTGGACATGGGAGCCGGTGGAGCGGCCAGTATTGCCCATCTCCGCGATGGTCTCGCCCCTTTTGACCCGCTCGCCGGACTTTTTCAGGATCTTGCTGAGATGGCCGTACCGGGTGGCCATTCCGTAGCCGTGATTGATCATGACCATTTTGCCCATTGCGCCCTTACTGCCGGCATAGGTGATGGTTCCGTCGGCAGTTGCAAGGATTTTGGTCCCCTCCCGGTTCGCGATGTCGAGCCCGCTGTGGAATTCGGGAAGGTCCGTAAAGGGGGATTTCCGGTGGCCGAAGGGGGAGGAGATATATCCGTCCGTGGGCCGGATAGAGGGGCGGGAGGCCAGGAAGTTCCGCTGTTTGCCGATATGGTCGATGATCGAAGCAAAACCCTTCTGCTGAACCATCAGAGCCGTGTCGATCTCCGCTACCTGCTCGTGCATCCGCCGTATCAGCGTCGAATGCTTTTTCGAAAGATCGGCCCCGGGCGCAAGATCCTCGGGAACCGCGCCGCCGATGCCGAAGAGCTGCGGCATATCCTCGTTATCATCGAGGCCGGCAACGATCCGGATCTTCTTTTCAAAATCGTTTAAGGACAGAAGATCGTTTTTCAGGTTGTCGATCTCCCCGGCAAAGACGCGGATCTGATCCTGCTGAAGCGCCATCTTCTCCCCCTGGTCCGAAAGGCGGTTCTTCAGGTACTGATTGTAGAGCGCTGCGGTCTTGAGGTTGTAATAGTCGTAGATGCCGGCGCCGATCAGGCCGAGGAAGAGGAAGCAGAGGATGGAAATGACCGTCAGCAGCTTTTTGGAAAATGTGAACTGCCATGCCGGAGCGCCCGAAGTGCTCAACAGGAAAAGGGTAAATCTCGATTTCATGATATCATCCGCCTGTTTGGGTTTACATGTGACCAATAAGCCTACATGCGGATATCTGCTTTACAGGTTCACAAGATTTATAGATTAACATCAACCGGGAGGTGTGTCAATATATCCGATTTTCTAAATCCCGATCGCTGCTCGTGATCATCCGCAAAAGGAATTTGCGTGCGCTATGCTGCACAAAGCGGGGATACCGGAAGGGAAAAGGCTTCCCCTCCGGTATATGAAATAGATGCTGTTTTTTTAAGCTTTTATCATCCCTGCGCGGAAATTACCTGCACGGAAATTATTGTATGCCGAGTTTGTACTTGAGAGATTTCAGGGTGTTCCTCATCAGCATGGTGATGGTCATGGGGCCCACGCCGCCCGGAACCGGAGTGATGGAGCCCGCGATCTCCTTGGCCGCGTCAAAGTCAACATCGCCCTTCAGCAGCGGAATCATTTTGCCGGTCTTCTCGCTCTTCTTCTCGCCGACCCGGTTGACGCCGACGTCGATGACGCAGGAGCCGGGTTTGATCCACTCGGGCTTCACCAGCCCGGGCACGCCCGCTGCCACAATCAGGATGTCGGCCCGTTTGCAGTGTGCGGCCAGATCCTTTGTCCGGGTGTGGACGATAGTCACGGTGGAGTTGGCTCCCGGGCCCTTCTGCACCATCATGTTCGCGATCGGTTTGCCCACGATGTTGGAGCGGCCCACCACAACGACCTCAGCTCCGCTGGTCTCCACGCCCGCGCGTATGATCATCTCCTGGATGCCGGCCGGGGTACAGGGCGCAAACTTGACCTCGTCGCCGCCGATCATCAGGCGGCCCACGTTGACCGGATGGAAACCGTCCACATCCTTGTCCGGATCGATCGCGTTCAGGATCTTCTTCTCATCGATATGTTTGGGCAGGGGGAGCTGGACCAGGATGCCGTTGATGGCCTCATCCTTGTTGTACTTGTCGATCAGGGCCAGAAGATCGGCCTCCGCGACGTCCGCGGGCTGGTTGTCCTGGATCTCATGGAACCCGAGCCGGTCTGCGGTCTTGATCTTCAGGGTGACGTAGGAGATCGATGCGGGGTTCTCTCCTACGAGGATGGTGACGAGCCCCGGAACCTTTCCGTGCTTCTCCTTGATCTCCTTGACCTCTTTTTCGATCTCACTCAGGATCTCCTCGCGAATCTCCGTACCCTTGATGAGCTTTGCCGTCATCTTCGCACTCCTTTTTTTCTTAGGTGGTTAATTGTATACGACGCCTGACCTTTATTCTTTCCTGTTTTTTGTAAAGTCCTTCACAAAAAAAGCCTTTAAAAGTCTTTCTTTTATTCAAAAACGCGGGTTCTGTCAAGGGAACAACGCAAATTAGCGGATATTTCTCTTATCGACCACCGGTTGAGCCGGGTCAAATGCCCCTGCCTCCACCAGCCGGACCCCCACCTCCCAGCCGAGAAACTCGGAGAGCGCGCTGTGCAGATCCTCCACAAACCGGCGCTGTTTCTTCATCTGGTCGAAGAATAAATCATTGGAGATCTCCACCAGGACATCGAGCCGATCCCGGTCTTCCTCCCGCTCCACCAGAAGCTGAAAATTGGGCGCAGCCCCGCTGATCCGGTTGAGGATCTTTCCGATCTGCTCCGGGATGATCCGGGAGCCGCCCATGACAAAGACATTGTCGCAGCGCCGCAGAATCCGGTCGATCCGCAGGTGGGAGCGGCCGCAGGGGCAGTCCCCTGGCAGCATCCGGGTCAAATCCCCGGTGCGGTACCGGATCAGGGGAAATGCCTCCTTGGTGAGGGTGGTGAGCACCAGTTCCCCCTCTTGGCCGTCAGGAACCGGCTCTCCGGTATCCGGGTCGATGATCTCCGCCAGAAAATGGTCCTCCGGGATGTGGAGCCCCTGTTTTTCACTGCACTCCCACGCGACGCCGGGGCCGAAGACCTCTGTGAGGCCGTACATGTCCGTTGCGGTGATGTGAAGCTTCTCTTCGATATCGTCCCGGATCGATTCGGACCAGGGCTCTGCCCCGAAGATCCCGATCCGGAGCTGCAGGGTCTTGGGGTCGATCTCCTGCTCCATCATGGTCCGGTAGAGCCGCAGGGCAAATGTCGGGGCAGAAACGAGTGTGGTAGTCCGGAAATCCCGCAGGATCTGCACCTGGGAGCTGTGCCGGCCGCTCGACATGGGGATCACGGATGCGCCGATCCGTTCCGCGCCCAACTGCACCCCAAAGGGGCCCGTGACGCTGCCGAAGGTGAGGGATATCTGCACCACGTCATCCTTGCCCACGCCCACGGCCGAAAGATTTCTTGCGGTCAGCTCGGCCCAGTTGTCCAGATCGTTTGCGGTGAAGCCGATCACGACCGGCTCATCGATGTTCAGCGCCGGGGTATGGAGCCGCACCACCTCCCGGAGGGGGACCGCAAACATCCCGTAGGGGTAGTTCTCCATAAGCACCTGCCGGCTCGTATGGGGAAGCCGCCGGAAATCGTCGAGGCTGCTCAGATCCTCCGGCATGAAGTCGATCTCTCTGAAGGTCTGCCGGTAGTGGCTAACATTTTTATAGACCCGGTGAAGGGTGGCCTGGAGCCGTTCGAGCTGCAGTTGCTCGATGCTCTCCCGGTTCATGCACTCCTGTTTGAAATCCCAGCACTCCATCGCTTTTCTCCTCTTACTCCCAGATCTCCCGCTTGTCCTTTCCGAGATAGGCCCTTCGCACCTCCTGGTTCCGCATCAGGTTAGACGCGGTGTCCTCGAAGACGATCTTTCCGGTCTCCATCACATAGCCGCGGTCTGCAACCTTGAGGGCCGCGTTCGCGTTCTGCTCCACCAGCAGAACCGTGAGCCCCTCCTCCTCCCGGAGCCGTGCGATCACCGAGAATATCTCCTTTACGATGAGCGGGGCAAGCCCCATCGAAGGCTCATCCAGCAGCAGGAACCGGGGCCGGTTGATGAGGGCCATCGCGATGGCCAGCATCTGCTGCTCTCCGCCCGAAAGGGTTCCGGCATACTGGTTCTGCCGCTCCTTCAAGATCGGAAAGAGTTGAAACATCCCCTCGATCGCGTCATAAAGCCCCTTTTTACCGTGGAGGGAATAAGTCACGACGCCGCCCACCTCCAGGTTGTCCATCACCGTCATGGGCCAGAATATCTGCCGGCCCTCGGGGACCTGCGCGATCCCCTGGCGGACCAGCTTTTCCGCGGGCGCGTTTGTGATCTCCTTATCGGAGAAGAAAATCTTTCCCTCATGCACCGGTTGAAGGCCGCTGATGGCCCTTAGAGCCGTGCTCTTTCCCGCGCCGTTGGCCCCGATCAGGGTGACGATCTCCCCTGCGCTCACATGCATGGAGACGTTTTTCAGCACATGGATCAGGCCGTATCGGCTGTTGACATTGACCAGTTTCAGCATGTCATTCCCCCAGATAGGCCGCGATCACGTCCGGGTCGAGCTGCACCTCGGCAGGGGTTCCGGCCGCTATCCGCCGGCCGAAGTTGACCACCACCACCTGATCCGATATCTCCATCACCAGCTCCATATCATGTTCCACCAGCAGCACCGTAATTCCCATCTCCCGAATTCGGCCGATCAGCTCTCCCATGGCAAGAGTCTCCCGGGCGTTCAGGCCCGATGCGGGCTCGTCCAGCAGCAGCAGTTTCGGCTCCGCGGCCAATGCCCGGGCCACTTCCAGCATCCGCTGGTTCCCCAGGGGCAGGCTTCCCGCGGGTCGATCCGCAATCCCTTCCATCCCCACAAAGGAGAGCCACTCCCGCGCCTTCTCCTCGATCCGCCGCTCTTCAGGACGCCAGAAGGGCGGGGTCAGCAGGGAGAGGAAGAGACCCGTCTTCGATCGGGTATGTCGTCCCACCATCACGTTCTCCAGCACGCTCATCTGTGAAAAGACCTGCACATGCTGGAATGTCCGGGCAACGCCCATCCGGGCCACCCGGTGGGAGGGGAGCTTTTCGATCTTTCTCTCCACAAAAAGGATCTCCCCGTCCGTGGGGGGAAGAAATCCCGTGATCATGTTGAAGACGGTTGTCTTTCCCGCGCCGTTGGGGCCGATGAGCGCGGTGATGGAGCCGGTATCGGCATCGAAGTCGAGGTCGTCCACAGCGATCACGCCGCCGAAGACCTTCCGCAGCCCTGAGATCCTGAGAAGAGGGTATTGGGCCATCATCCCTCCTCTTCCGCGGGGGAAAACTTCTGGTAGAGATACCGGAAAAGACTTCTGCCCCCCGAAAAGAGCCCTTCCGGCAGAAAGAGCATGATGGCCAGCAGAATCCCGCCGTAGATAAGTATGTCGTAGTCCTGGCTGTAGTCGAGGCCGATCATCTGAAAGTATCCGGAGAAGGAGGAGAGGATTTCCGGCAGCAGGGAGAGGAGCACCGCGCCGATGACGGCCCCCCAGAGCCGGTGCATCCCGCCCACGGCCACCATCGTCACCAGCAGCACTGAGTGCATCACATCGAAGGGCCCCGGGTCGATATAGGTGGCGTAGGAGGCGTAGAGGCTTCCCGAGATCGAAGCGTAGACCGCGCTGATGATGAAGATCTGGATTTTGTAAAGCGCGGTATGGACTCCGGCCGCGCAGGCCGCATCCTCGCTGCCGTGGATGGCCCGCAATCCTCTGCCCATGCGGGAATGAATGAGATTGAGCGCGAGAATCAGCCCGATGATCACCACGGCCCAACTGAAATAGTAGAATCGGATGTCCGTATCGAGGACCAGATCGCCGAAGGAGAGATAGGGAATCCCGCCGATCCCCTGGGGGCCGCCGGTGATATCCACGGCCGCGATCGCGACAATATGAACGATTGCGCTGAATCCGAGGGTGGCCATCGCGAGGTAATGTCCCTTGAGCCGCAGGGAGGGAACCCCCACAATCACCGCAACTACCGCTGATATCACTGCACCAGCGCCCATCGCGGCCCAGGGAGACCATCCCGCAAGTGTGGTCAAAAGCGCCGAAGAATATGCCCCCAGCGCGATAAACGCGGCGTGCCCCAGGGAGATCTGCCCCGCATATCCCATGAGCAGGCTCAGCCCGATGCAGGTGAGGCAGTTGAGAGCGGTGAAGACGAGGACCCCGAGGTAGTACGGATTGTCCACCAGAAAGGGAACCGCGATGACCATCGCCAGCAGCACCCCGATACCGATATAATCCCGCCGTTCCATCCCTTTAAAACTCCCTCAGACGAGCGGCATCTGCGCTACCGAAGAGGCCGCTGGGCCGGATGAAGAGGACTATGAGCAGTATCAGCAGCGCGACCGCATCCATATAATGGGAGGAGATGTACCCCGCGGCCATCGCCTCCATGATTCCGAAGAGCATCCCCGCGGCCACGGCCCCGAAGCTGTTGCCCAGTCCCCCCACCACGGCCGCGCCGAACCCCTTCAGCCCCAGCAGCGCCCCCCGGGTGTAGTCCATCTGGATGATGGGGGTGATGATGATCCCCGCGATCGCGCCGATCCCGGCCGAAAGGGCAAAGGAGAGCATCACCATGTTCCGGTCGTTAATCCCGGCAAGGCGGGCCGCATCCCGGTTGATCGCGCAGGCCCGCATGCTCTTACCGATCATGGTATGGTTGAAGAAGAGGACAAACCCGATCACCACCACGGCCAGGATGCCGATGATCCAGAGGGTCTGGGGCAGGAGGGTGGCCCCGAAAACCTCGATGGGGTCCGACCCGGTGAAATGGCGCATGTAATGGGAGCCCTTGCCCCAGAAGCACATGGCCATGCCCTTTAACAGGATGGAAACTGCAATAGTGATGATGATCAGGCGCAGCACGTTCGGATTCTTCACCGGCTTGATGGTGAAGCGCTCCATCAGCACCCCGATCAGTGTCACGAAAAGCACCGTGAGCAGAAAGGCAAGGGGGATGGAGAGGTTCGCGGTCATGGTGAGCGTCACCATCATTAGCCCCCCGAAGACCACGAACTCCCCCTGTGCAAAGTTGATCACGCCGGTGGAATTGTAGATGATGTTGTATCCCATTCCCACCAGCGCGTAGATGCTCCCCCGTTGCAGCCCCATGAAGAGGAACTGCAGAAAATCCGAAAAACCGCTGCCGACCTGATCCATCACCGGTTCCGCTTATTCTCCCAGCACCACGAATTTGCCGTCTTTCACCGTGAGCAGGGCAAAAGCCTCCTTGTCCAGCCCGCAGTGATCTTCAGGAGTGAACTTGAAGACGCCGGCCGTGCCCACGAAATTTGCGGTCTCCAGATATTCGCGGATCTTTTCCGGGTCCGGTCCCACTGCTTTGAGGGCATTGACCACAAGGTGGAGGGAATCGTAGGCATGGCCCCCGAAGGTGCTCACATGGTCGTTGTACTTCTTCTCGTAATTATCCTTGTATTCCTTGACCACATTATACTGGGGATGATCTTCGGAGAGTGTATCGACCGCCATGATCCGGCTGGCCGGAAAGATGAGCCCTTCCGCGGCCTCTCCCGCGGCCTCTGCATACTTGACGTTTGCAAAGCCGTGGCTCTGGTATAGGGGAATATCGAGCTTGAGCTGCTTCATGTTCTGGGGAACGATGGACTGGGCAGGCACGATGGACCAGTTGATCAGGGCCTGTGCTCCTGCGTTTTTGATGTTGACGAGCTGGGCCGTCATATCGGTGTCGCCGGGTGCGTAGGTCTCATCGGCAGCAATATTGATCTTGTATTCTCCGGCAAGCTCCTTGAGCTGGTTCCGGCCCGCGTTGCCGAAACCGGTCGTTCCGGTGATGATCCCGATCTTCTCGATGCCCTTCTTGTTCATATGCTCATATATCTTCCGGACCGCATCGCTGTCGTTGGGCGCGACCTTGAAGACCCACGGATTGACCGGATTGACGATGCTCTCCGCGGCCGCGCAGGAGATCATGGGGATCTTGGCTCTCTGCATATCCGGGATCAGGATCTTGCTGGTTCCGCTTCTGGAAGGGCCGATGATCGCGACCACATCATGGCTGTGGACGAGCTTCTTGACGGCCTGTTTTGCCCGGTTGTTCTCCCCCTGGGTATCCTCGATGTAGAGTTCCAGCATGTGGCCGTCGATCCCGCCCGCGTCATTGATCTGCTTTGCGATCATCTCGGCCGTGTTCTTCTGGGGCTCGCCGAGCCAGGAGGCCTTTCCGGTGACGGCAAAGACGCATCCGACCTTGTAGGGCTCTTTGTCTGCGGCAAAGGCCAGTGATGAAACCATCAGAACGAAAATGCCTGCTGTTGCCATCAAAATGATTCTTCGCATTCGACCATCTCCTATTTGTGGGTTGAAATGAAAAACAGTTATGATCTGCCAGATCCTTGAGTAGAGCGTTATGCCGTTCCGCCTTTCATCTCCGATCCGATCCGCTCACAGAATGAAAAAAATCGATTCAGGGTTATCAGATGTGAAGGCTCTTCTGCAACTCTTTTTCGCAGTGCCTCCAGGTAATGCTCTTTTTGAACTTCCGTCGAATTGGCTTTGGAATAGCGGATATTCTTTTCCTGCAGCATCGCCCGGATATATTTGAAATGGTAATCTGCAATGCTTCCGGCAAATTCATCCGGCTTCTCCATGCTTTCCGGATCATCTTCAGCGACATTGTAAAACCGGGAGTATTTTGCAAAAGCGGGACCGGGAAATCTGGAGTATACCTTTCGATTTCCCAGAAACCATGTTTCAATGCATCGGTTCTGGACGATTACTATGATTTTTACACCTGAAGCCTGAACCGAAGCTTCTTTGATCCGCCGGAGTACCTTTTCTTCTCTCTGCGCCACCGTTGCTCTGTCGGCATCCAGGCAGATCACGAAATAATCATATCTGCCGGTATTGTTTATATCATGGAGTGCGTTGATGATGTCGTCTTCAATGAAGGGAATGCCTTCGGAGCTGAAGAGGTAATAGTTGTTGCGGCACACCTTGTCGAAATCATCCACTTTTTTCAACTGGGGAAGTAAAAGCTGTAGCCAGGCCGGATATACTTCGGCTTCCGTTCTGCGCCCTTCAACAAGGAAATAGATGTTCATCCCGCCTTGATGCCCTCTTTGTAATCCTCAAGTTGCATCAACTGTTTGAAAGCTTCGTGGCGGGATTTGCCGAGAGGGTACTCGCCGGCATCTCTTACGGTGATCTCTCCTCCCTTTCGAGTCACCAGCTTCCAGTGTTCCATGCCGATGGTATTGATGATGTAGGGATGATGGCTGGTAATGATCAATTGGAGATTGCTTTCGTTATGCAGCAGCTCTTCCGTAAGAATATCAATGCAGTTGATTCCAAGGCTGTTTTCAAATTCGTCGATCAGAATGACCGTCCCCTCGGCACAAAGATAGAGTTGGCTGATCTGGAGCAGGGTCTTTAACATTCCTGACGAGATATTAAAATATGGAATCCATTTGGACACATTTTTTTCTTTAAGCTGGAGGTGTATAGGAGAGGAAGAATCTTCCTCATCATTTCTAAATTGAATGTCTTCTATTTGATGAAATACTTCTATGAAATTGTTTTTGATTCGTGAAAACACTTCTTTCTGGCTAAAATATACAAGAGCCAGTTTCCTGTATGTCGAAAGTCTTCTGTTCTTTATTTTTTCAAGCGTATTATCTTTTTCAAGTAATGCCTTGATCTCTCTGCTTGAAATATTCGCTTTTTTTTCAGGTCCATCACTTTCATGAATCCTGTTGAAGCTCTCATAAATCGGAGAGATATTTTCCTCTCCATTCAATAATTTTAAAACACTTATATCTTTGGAAAGTTTTGGAATTGACGTATTTTTGAATACTATATTATTTTCTCTTCTATCAACGATAAGCTGATTCTCAATTCTCACTTCTTCATATATGATTTTAGGCAGTATTGATCGATCCGTTTCTACCGATCCGGATCTCGAATCCTCTAAATCCGATTTATAGGGACTATATTCCGGGTATAAGGCATTATCAATCTTTTCGAATGCGCCTTTCCATATACAATTATCATTGTTTTCAGTCGAAAATCTTACCTCCCACTCAACACCATCAAGAGCATCTCCATTTATAATTCTTTTGAGATCCAGTATGGATTGAAGGATCAGCGTCTTTCCCACCCCCGACATTCCCACCAGCAGAGATACATCATGAAAACGAATGGGATTGATTCTAAGTCCCTCCGCTTTATTATTGAAGCTGAAGCTGTGAATTTTCATGACCTGACGCGTTCCTTCATCACTTTTTGCCGCTTACATACTGAATATCTCACTCGTCTCCAGCACCGTATAACCCTCTTCACGAACCGCCGCAATCGCCTTGTCGATCTCATCGAACCGGAAGATCACAACCGCATGTTCCATCCGCTTCTGGACAAAGGCGTACATATACTCCACATTGAGCCCGGCCCCATCGATGGCCGTCAAAAACCTTCCCAGCTCACCGGGACGGTCGTCGATCTGCACCGCGATCACTTCCGATAGATTGACCGTAAACCCGTTCTCCCGCAGCACCGCAACGGCCCGATCCGTATCATTGACAATCAGCCGCAGAATCCCGAAATCGGAGGTATCGGCCAGCGACATGGCCCGGATGTTCACCCCGGCCTCTCCCAGTGTGGCCGTGATCTTTGCCAGCCGGCCGGAACGGTTTTCGATAAAGATGGAAAGCTGCTGAAGCTTCATGATATCCTCTTTGTTTCTCGATCAGATGGGATAGGGAACCGCAGCCAATCCTGCGGTCTCGTCCGTATCGAACATGATGTTCATGTTCTGAACGGCCTGGCCGGCCGCACCCTTGACCAGGTTGTCGATGACCGACATCATCACCAGCCGGCCGTTCTTTTCGTCCACCCGAAATCCGATGTCGCAGTGGTTGGTCCCCCGCACATGGAGGGTGTCGGGAATCCTGCCGTCATTACAGATCCGGACAAAGGGGCTTTTTTCATAGAAATCGGAAAGGCACTGGCCGACCTTCTTCCCGTCCGCGTCTCCTTTGAGCCGCGCATATAAGGTAGAGAGCATCCCCCGGTTCATGGGAACGAGATGAGGGACAAAGGTGATGTGAACCGGATCACCCGCCTCCCGGGTCAAGACCTCATCCATCTCCGGATTGTGGCGGTGAGCCGTCACCTTATAGGATTTGAACGACTCATGCACCTCGGAGAAGAGCGTGGTCAGGGACGGCGACCGGCCCGCGCCGCTCACGCCCGATTTGGAATCGGCAACCAGTGATCCCGTGTCGATCAGCCCTCCCTTGATCAGCGGAATCAGCGGCAGCAGAACGCTGGTGGGGTAACATCCGGGATTGCCCACCACAGCCGCACCTTTGATCTCCTTCCGGTATATCTCCGAAAGGCCGTAGACCGCCTTCTCCATCAGATCGACCGCTGTATGGGGCTGATAGGCCGCCTCATAGGCTGCAGCCGATCGAAACCGGAAATCCGCGGAAAGATCGACCACGCGTTTTCCCTGGCGCACCAGCTCGGGAACGATCTCCATGGGAAGTTTATGGGGAAGCGCAGTAAATACCACATCGGCCTTTTTCCCGACTGCTTCCGGAGAATACGCCTCACACACGAGATCAACATGCCCCCCCAGCGCGGGATAGACCTTTGAAATCGGCACACCCGCATACTGCCGGGAGGTGATGGCCGTCAACTCCGCGCCGGGATGTCCGGCCAGAATCCGAACCAATTCTGCGCCCGCATACCCGGTGGCCCCCACAACCGCTGCTCGAATCATAGTTTCGATCCTTTCATTCCCTCCATCAGGGCAAGGACGTTTTCGCCGAGTACCCGATGGTTGTATCCGCCCTCCAAAATGGCAAAAAGACCGCCGCCGGAAGCTGCTGCCGCCTCCCGGGCCATGTGTCCCATCTCCCGGTAGTCATCCGTGGAGAGGAGCCCGCCCCAGTCGGCCCGATGGTTGTCAAATCCTGCCGAGATCCCGATGAGATCGACCCGGCATCTTGACAGTTCCCGCTCCACCTCGTCCATGTAGGCTTTCCGCTCATATGCGTTCACATTGTAGATCGTAACATACTTCCGGTTTCCTAAGATGTTGACGGTTCCGTCCCCATAGTGGAGATCGAAATCGAGGACGAATGCCGTCTCGATCATCTTCCGCCGGTAGAGCGAATCTAAGGCCACGGCCATGTTATTGAAATAGCAGAACCCCCAGGAGGACGCGGCCGATGCATGGTGTCCCGGAGGCCGGATCAGGCCGAAGCAGGGCTCTTTCAGGCCGATCTCGGCCGCCCCAACCGCGCCGCCGGCCGCCAGTGCCGATATGTCGTAAAGCCCCCGCCGCCGCACCGACTGGATCTGTTCCGGTGCATGGACCGCCGCGATATCCTCTTCACTGGCCATTACGGCATCCTCGAAATCGGCATGGGGTTCGATGGCCCCGACGATCGCCTCCATCCGGTCGGCCGCGGCCGCGGGATCGGAGGTATACACCTCGTAGAAATCCTTGTGAAAGATCACTTTCATGACGCCCTCCCTAATTCCGCCATTGATTCCGGGCCGCCGCCTTTATCGGAATCCATCTGCCCCATATCAAATTCGGGGCAGAGAGTACAAGCCTTTTCTGCATGAGATCATCCGGAGAATCCGCCCCCGGCATTCCTGTGGAGGACATCCGAACAAAAATTTTGAATACATTACGCCAGCATCGGGTTTTTTGGCAAGGGCTTTTCCGCAAAAATCGGAGAAGGGAGAGGTAAAAGAGGAGATCGTCTGGGGGATGAGAAATTTGGGGAGAGGGAAAATGACGCGGCCGTAAAATGGCCGCGCCGCAAAAGGGGAAAGGGGGGCAGGGGTTAAATCTTTCCGCCTGCCTTCTCCCAATCCTCGATGGCCGTTCCCTCTTCCACTTCCTCCCATCCGGACCACATGGCCTTGACATGCGCGGAAAGGGAATGGCCGGTGGTGGTCATATAGATATGGACAATGAGAAAGGAGAGGATCAGAAATGCCAGTGCAAAGTGGATCAGGGCAATGGCGCTCAGGCTGAAAATGCCCTCCAGCCCCCATCTGCCCCAACTATTATAAGTGTAATAGAGCAGTCCCGTGCCCATCTGGACCGGCAGCAAAATAGCGGAGAGCCCCAAATAGGTGAGCCGCTGCAGGGGGTTGTGCTTTGCCTCCTTTGCCTTCTGCACCGGGTGGGGCTTGCCCTGAAAGATGTCCACCGCGTAATATTTGGCCACGGCAAAGAGCTTTCTGGTGGTGGGGATGTACTGGCGCCACTCGCCGGTGGTCAGCAGCCAGAAGACGATGAAGATGTAGAGTACCAGCCAGGCGATGCCGGTAAAGTTGTGGATCTCTACGGCCGCCTCGAACCCGAAGAGGGTGTAGGTTCCGTGGACCTCGAATCCTGTCAGTAGCAGCAGAAAGATCAGCAGCGCCTGTGCCCAGTGCCAGAACCGTTCGAACTTCGAATAGAGATAGATTTTGATCATTGGGTTTTCGGACATGATGTTTCCCTCCTCAATATCTTATTTGCGGCCCGAGCCGCCGTTTTTCCTGAAAAATGAACGCCCCAGCCCGTGGAGGATAACGCCGCCCAGGGAGAGCAGCACGATGGCCCATCCGGCCATCTCCACAGGATCATTGCTGTCTCTGCCCGGCATATAGAATCCGGCAAGGCCGGCCATCCGGCCGTCGCTGCTGTGGCAGGCCTCGCACCGGAGGGCATCCTCCTTGGGCGCGACCATATGGGTGGTGGGGAAGACATAGGTCGTCTCCACGAAGTCGAACTCGCCGCTGAAGGGCAGCTCCGCATAGGCCATCCCCGACTCCAGCGCCAGCTTCCAGTCGAAATTGCCCCAGAACGCGCCGCTCTCCTTCTTGCCGAAAAGGTGCGGGATCAGAATCGTCTTGTTGACCGTGTCGTAGGGCTGTTTTCCCCGATGCACTTTGAAAGGGGTGATCCGGGAATCGGGATCATCCCGGCTCCCTTCGGGCCAGCTCACCCGGACCACGCCGGAAGGGTCGATCTTGTCTATGGCCGTCAGGGTGTTGATCGAGCCGTTGAACCAGAAGTATTCCGGAACCACATTCTTGTCCCATTTGAACTCGCCCTTCTTGGTGTTGTAGGTATGTTTTCCAAAGGGGCCGTCTATCGTATAGGGCTTTCCGTTCTTCTTCTCTCCGGCCTTGGACCAGTCCCACCACATCTTGGTCGGCTCGACCCGTGCAAAGGTCGGAATATGGCAGCTCTGGCACCCGACTTTATCGGTATGGTCGTTGATCTTTGCCTCTTTGTGAGGGGTCGCGCTGTGGCAGGATTCGCACCGGATCTTTGGGATCAGGTCATCTTCGATCAGGCTTTTCCGATGGGTTACTGCGGGGGTCGAATAGATCCGGCCTGCGATCTGATGGCGGGTGGTGGTATGGCACCGGATACAGTCGAAATCCTGTCCGTCGGTTCCCATGTGGACATCGAGCTTCTTGTCCGGCTTGAAAAGAGATGAATCCATATCCCCGTGCTTAACGCCGTCCCCGCCGCCGCCGGAGAAGTGGCAGGTGCCGCAGTTCTTCCGGGTCGGTCTCGCAACGCTCTGTGCCACCTTGTTCCAGTCCGGCGGGGTGTAGGTCTTTCCGTTCCCCTTGAAGAGAGTCGGCTCACTCACCACACGGCCGGCCTTGGTGGGGAACTTCTTATAGGTTCCGGTCTGCTCGTGGCAGATGAGGCAATCGACCTTGTCCTGCTGGGTGAAGTCGAAGTTCTTGTCTTTCCAGCCGTATCCTGCGTGGCACGATGTGCATCTCGGCTCGTTGCTGTGGATGCTGATGCAGAAGTTGTTGACCGACAATCCGCCCTTGCCGGTGATCCCCTTTTCCGAATATGGGTCGAGCCATGTCCAGTGGATGGTCTCGTGGAACTGGGACGCGGCATCATTGTGGCAGGTCAGACAGGCCCGGGTGACCTCGGGGCCCGAATTGAATTCCTTCTGCAAGGCCTCGAACCGGGAATGATCCGCGGTGATCCAGGAAGTCTTATCCTGGGTGGCCTGACGGGCCAAGATTCTTCCCGGCGCATCTGCCTGCATCTCTTCCTCCTGCGCCCATCCCGGGGCCGAAAAGAGCAGCATGAGTGCGAGTGAGACGCATCCCACATGAGAGAGGAAAGGGATTAACACTTTTCTCGATCCGACTTTTTTCACTCTTACCTCCTTATCCCATAGATATATCAATGTATTTTCGTTGTATAACGAATGGGCAATCGCTATCCCTCCGCTGTTCGGGACGAAAGAGAGACTCTTGGCAACTTTTAAGCAATTTTCATGCCGGAACATGTGTGTATCTACAAGGTAATAATATCTTGTTATAATTCTATTGAAGAATGCTCCGATGATCAAGAAGAATTTTGCAGATCATCCTGCAAAGCAGCCCATTTTTCCCTTCAGTCGAATTTTTCAGATCCTTTTTCCCTTGCGAAACCAGGAGGTAAAGGCTATATTAACACCTGCTAACTTAACAGTTTACATATTGCGGAGCCTTCATGAATATATCGGATCATTGGAAGACCATCTTCAATACCCTGCAGGACGCGATTCTGGTGGTGAACCCCCGGGGGGAGATCGTAGCGGTCAATCCGGCCGCGGAGAAGACCACGGGCTATGCCCGGGAGGAGTTGATCGGTCAGTCCTGCCGGATACTCAACTGCGACGGCTGCAAGATCATCGGCAGAGGAAGCTGTGAGGAGTGGTGCGGCCTCTTCCGGCGCAAGGAGATGAAAGGCAAGAAATGTACCATCACGAATAAGGCGCAGCGGCGGGTCAACATCATCAAAAACGCGACGGTCTTAAAAGATGAAAAAGGGGAGATCATCGGCGCGGTGGAGACCCTGACCGACATCTCCGAGATGGTCCGGCAGCAGCAGGAGATTCTGGCTCTCCGGAAGACCTTTCACCTGGATGCGCCCTCCCACGGCATTCTGGGAGAATCCCCGCCGATCCTGAAGATGCTGGAGCTGATCGATCATGTGGCCAGAACCGATGCACCGGTGATGATCCAGGGGCCCAGCGGAACCGGAAAAGAACTCGTGGCCTTTGCAGTTCATGAGAGCAGCCTGCGCCAGGGAAAACCTTTTATCCGGGTCAACTGCTCGGCATTGAATGAAAATCTTCTCGAGAGCGAACTCTTCGGCCATGTGAAAGGGGCCTACACGGGCGCGGAGAAGACACGCTTCGGCCGGTTTGAAGAGGCCCACGGCGGAACGATTCTGCTGGACGAGATCGGGGAAATCCCGCCCACCATGCAGGTGAAGCTGCTGCGGGTCCTGGAGCAGAAGGAGGTGGAGCGGGTGGGGGATCACCGCCCCATCCCTGTGGATGTCCGGATCATCACCGCCACCAACCGGGATCTGGAGAAGCTGGTGGCAGATGGCGGCTTCCGGGAGGATCTCTTTTTCCGGATCAATGTCTTTCCAATCCACTGCCCCTCTCTTTTCGAAAGAAAGGAGGATATCCCGATTCTGGCCCACCATTTCCTTCAGATCAACACCATGAAGAGCGGGAAGAATGTCTCCGGTATCACACCGGCCGCGATGGAGCTGCTGCAGAATTATGAGTGGCCCGGCAATGTCCGGGAGCTGCGGAATGCCATGGAATATGCCCTGGTGCTCTGTTCTGACAGGCCCGTGGAAGTGGAGCATCTGCCGCCGCGGATTCTGGCCAGGAGCTGCGAATGCCGGCCGCAGGAGAAATCAAAATCGAAGCCAACCGATAAAAATCAGCAGCGGCAGCTTCTGATCAAGACTTTGAAGGAGACGGGCGGGAATCGCTCCGAGGCTGCAAGAAGGCTTGGGGTGAGCCGGGTCACGCTCTGGAAGCGGATCAAGAAGATGGGGATCGACATCGAGACCGAAGTAGTGGGATAGCCGAGCGGGCCTTCGCTGCATTCCGGATCAAAGGACTACTCCGGACGCTCTTCTTTGAAGCTTTTCACGGGCTCCGGAACCAGCCCCGCTGCCGATTCCAGCTCTGCCCTGAAGCTGCCGACAATGACCTTGCTCTTGATCAGCACCGGAATCCGGCGGTGATCCGCGGTCACCCAGACCTGAATTTTCGCGTCATCGCTCTTCTCGAAGACGCCGCCGATATGCTCGATCTCCGGCTCGATCAGAAAGGTGTCGTAGGTTTTGCCGTTCACCTCGATCCGCTCCCGCCGGATAAACTCAGCCCTTCCCATCACCACATCCTTCCCGTCCGTCACAGGCCGTTTGACATCCATGCCGGGAGCCGGGGCCACGGTCCGGGCGAAGTAGAATGCAGAGAGCGGATCGAAAGTGCCGGGCAGCAGCTCAACAGGGGGCTTGGGCTTGTTGAAGTTGGTATATTGGGCAAGGTTCTTCTCCCAGTCGAACTGCACCATAATATCCCGGTGGGTCTTGCCCTCCCGCTGCTTCTTCTTGTAGAGCAGTGAACGGGTCACATCCGTATCCACGAACGCGTCGATCCGGTCCCGCACCTTATAGAAGACATCCACAAAGGATGTGGTCTCTGCCGTCATTTGGAAATGGTAGGCAGGGACATCCCCCACGTTCTCTGCCGAAAGCACCCGTAAGGTTGCCTCCCCGGCCTTGACGAACTCCCACTTCAGATCGAACTTGAGCTTTTCCCCCGGCTGAAAGGGGAGCGGCGGCGGATCTGCATGGGCAGTGGCTCCGGAAAAGGGCATTGCGGACATCATCATCCAGAGAATCGCTGTCATGAGAAAAATTCCGGCAAAAGGCGCCGGGCGCGGTAGTCGATATGCTGTTGCCGTTGAACTATATCGTTTCATTTTTCCATAGTAACGCATGGTTGGCCCATGATCAAGACAATCAGGGCATGCAGCGGTTAAGGAAGCGGTTTCATTCGATCTTTTTTTTGTTCCCAAAGCCGGACATTTATGATAGAAACCATTTCTTTGTACGAAAGCCTTTGGATTGGGAGGGAAACCAGCAGGCATGCGCCAGCAGCAGACAGAGATTCTCTGGAATCAGCCAGCGACCCCCGGCTACTTTCGGATGGGGATCACCGGGGAGGGATATGAAGCGGCAAAGCCGGGACAGTTCGTTACCCTGCGCTTTCCAGACGACAGGGGGCCCCTGCTGCGCCGTCCCTTTTCCATTCACCGGCGCCTCCGGGGAAAAGAGGTCTCCGCAGATTCGGAAGGGGCAGATACGCTTTACCGGGTTCACGGGATCGAGCTGCTCTACCGGGTGGTGGGCCCCTTCACCCGTCGCCTTTCAGAGCAGCGGGCCGGCGCGGTTCTGGACCTGCTGGGGCCTCTGGGAAACTGGTTCGGACTCCCGGAAGGGGCCGATCGGATCTTTCTCGCGGCCGGCGGCATCGGCATCGCCCCGCTCTTCTTCTACGGCCGTTATGCCCTGATGCATGGCCGCTCCCCGGACGATCTCACGCTCTTTGTCGGCGGAAGAACCGAGGCCGATCTCCTCTGCCTGGAGGAGTTTTCCGAGATGGGCATCGAAGTGATCCCGGCCACCGAGGACGGGGGCGCGGGTAGAAAGGGGCTGGTGACCAAACCGCTGGAAGAGCGGATCGAAACGGACAGACCCGATCTCATCTGCGCGTGCGGCCCGATTCCAATGCTCCGGGCCGTATCAAACCTTGCCCGAAACGCGGAAATTCCCTGCCGGGTTTCGGTGGAGACGATCATGGCCTGCGGCATCGGCGCATGCCTCGGATGTGCCGTGGAGACCGATTCCAAAGCCGATGCCTATGCCCATGTCTGCAAGGACGGTCCCGTCTTTGACGGAACAGATTTGAAGATTATGAATCCATGAATCAAAATTTAAGATTGACTTGTTCCGATTCCCGTGCTAAATGCGTCAACTTTAGTGGGGAAAGGTGTTCTTCTCTTTCGAGTGGATGTTCTTTTTCATGAAGCGTGAGACCTCACAATCTCTTCGGGAGATGGCCTATTACAGCAGCATCGGCCTTTCGGTCTCTCTCTCCATAGTCATCGGTCTTGCGCTGGGGGTATATCTGGACAGATACCTCTTCGACACCACCCCCAGATTCACTCTGATCTGCTTGTTTCTGGGGATTGTCGCAGGTTTTCGAAATATCGGACTTGCCATTAAAAAGAGCAGGAAGCTGTGATGCAGGAAATGCAAAACGGCCATAAAGACAAGAATAGCAGTCAATACAAGGAAGACGGCTTGAAGATACAACAGCGGCTTTTACAATTCATCACCCGGGCCAACTGGGTGCTCCTATGCCTGGCGGCATTGATGAGCATTGCACTATCGCCTCCGGCGTTCTCCCGGGGGATCATTTTCGGAGGATTGATCGTCACCATCAATTTCTACATGCTCTACAGGACTCTGAGAAGATCCTTCAAGCCGCCCTATGTCGCATCTCACCATACGGTGCTTGCCAAATATTACCTCCGCTTCATCATCAGCGGATTTATCATATTCGTTCTGATCTCCAAGGGCTATGTGAACCCCATAGGCCTTTTAATCGGACTCTCAGTAGTGGTCGTCAGCATTATACTCGCGACGCTGCTGGAATGCAAAAACCTATTTTTCAAGGAGGCGATTTAAGGTGGAACATCCCTATCTCTTTTTCGTCAAGGTGTTCGAGGCCATCGGACTGGGCCATTTTGCCCACACATACCCCCATGTGGTCTATTCCTGGGTGGTCATGGCCTTTCTGATCATTGCCGGATTCATCGCTACCCGCAGCATTACTCTGATCCCCTCGAAATTCCAGAACCTTTTTGAGGTATTGATCTCCGGAATCGAGGAGTTCATGGTCGATGTGACGGGCGAGGAAGGGCGCTGGCTCTTCCCTCTGGCAGCAACGGTCTTCATCTACATCTTCGTATCCAACATCGTGGGGCTGATCCCGGGCTTCTTTCCGCCTACCGCAAGCCTCAATACAACACTCTCCTGCGCCTTGGTGGTGGTGGTCTTCACCCACATCATAGGGGTAATGTACCACGGACCCAAATACATCAAGCACTTCCTGGGGCCTGTATGGTGGATGATTCCCATCATCTTCCCCATCGAGTTGATCGGCCATTTCGCCCGTATCCTTTCCCTCTCCTTCCGTCTTTTCGGAAACATGATGGGACATGAGCTGGTGCTGGGCATTCTCTTTCTGCTGGCCGGGGCATTCTTCGCGCCGCTGCCGATCATGACCCTGGGCATTTTTGTGGCACTGGTTCAGGCATTCGTCTTTTTTCTGCTCTCGATCATGTATTTCACCGGCGCGTTGGAGCACGCGCACTAGTTCCGGGCTTCTGATCCAAGAGATTCACCGGAATATGTACCGGAATATGTAAATGTTTATTTTTGGCCTTATTGTTAATGGGATGACAATGGAAGAGGCCGGTTCATCATACTAACTCATTAAGGAGGAAGAGGTTAAGAATGGAAGTACAAGCACTGCAGTTTTTCATCGCGAGCGTAACAGCAGCAGGTTTTGGAATCGCCATCGCCGCAATCGGTTGTGGTCTTGCCCAGGGTATCGGACTTAAGGCCGCGGTGGAAGGTATCGCCCGGAACCCCGAGTCCTCTGGTAAGGTCACCGTGACCATGCTGATCGGTCTGGCCATGATCGAGTCGCTCTGTATCTATGCGCTCGTTGTCGCGCTGATCCTGATCTACGCCCATCCGCAGGCCGCTGCCATCGCAGGGCTCTTTACCGGAGGCGCGCAATAAAGCTTCCTGAAGTAAGTTTATAAAAAGTCGGGTCGGGGCCAAAAGACAGGTCCTGATCCGGCTTTTTTTTATTCATCTCCACTGGCTGCCATTGGATTTCCCGATTCGATTCTCCGATTCGATTCCCTTGGCTTATCTCCCTAAAAAATCTAAGGATCTCATAGCACCCTCTTTTCCCTTCGGTTTCCAAGTCGATGACTTTTCGACGTGAATATCTTTTTTTTTCCTTCGAACAGGGATATACTATAGAGGCAACCGTCAGGTAATGAGGGAATCAAAGGAGGTATAATGATGCTGCACCGGGAACGGCTCAAACCCCCCCGCTATATCTATCCGGGAGATGAATGGAAGATCGTCGAAAAACAGTACTACCCCGATTTTTTAGGGCAGATGGAGACGATCTTTGCGCTCAGCAACGGGTATCTCGGGATGCGGGGGACCTTTGAGGAGGGAAGGCCCTACAAACAGCATGGCAACTTTGTCAACGGCTTCTACGAGAGCTGGCCCATCATCTATGCGGAAAAGGCATACGGCTTTGCCAAGACGGGCCAGACCATCGTCAACCTCCATGATCTGAAGATCATCCGGCTCTATGTGGATGACGAGCCCCTCTTTCTGCCCACGGCCGATCTCAAGGAGTTCACCCGCACCCTGGATATGAAGACAGGAACCCTGCGCCGGGAGCTGATCTGGCAGATGGCGTCCGGCATCGAGGTCTCGGTCTGTTCCGAGCGGCTGGTATCCTTTGCCCACCGCCATCTCGCGGCCATCCGGTACGAGGTGAAGCTGTTGAACCGCCCGGCCCCTGTGGTCATCTCATCGGAGATCATTCCCCACCGGACCATCCGGGGCACAGACGGCGATCCGAGACAGACAAGGGTCTTTCGGGAGAAGGTGCTCGATCCGATTGTTGCCATCGAAGAGGAGCAGCGGATCATCCTCGGGTTCCGCACCACAAACAGCCGGATGTCTTTGGCCTGCGGCATTGACCATCAGATGGAGACCACATCCCCTCTGAACTGGGAACAGGTATCGACTTCCAATGATGGCCGGGTAGTCTTCTCGGTCGAGGCGGAGCCTGATGTTCCGATCCGGCTCACCAAGTGGATCACCTACCACACCTCCCGTAGCACTCCCGCGGAGAACCTCTGCCAGCGGGCAAAGCGAACCCTGGACAGGGCAAAACGGCAGGGGTTTCCCACGGTGCTGGAGACTCAGAAACGGTTCATGGCCTATTTCTGGCGGACCAGTGATGTGCGGATAAAGGTGGATCATCGACTTGCGGACCGCACCAGCGAGGAGTGGCAGCAGGCGATCCGCTGGAATCTCTTTCAGCTCTGCCAGGCATCGGCCCGGGTCGAGGGGACCGGAATTCCGGCCAAGGGGCTGACCGGCGACGGGTATGAGGGCCACTACTTCTGGGACATCGAGATATATGTGCTCCCATTTCTCACCTATACCAACCCCCGGAGCGCCAAAAATCTGCTGAAGTTTCGCTACAGCATGCTGGACAAGGCCAGACAGCGGGCCGTGGATGTCAATCAGCGGGGGGCGCTCTTCCCCTGGCGGACCATCAACGGCGATGAGGCATCGGCCTACTATGCGGCCGGCACGGCCCAGTACCATATCAATGCGGATATCATGTATGCCCTGAAAAAGTATGTGGAAGCCACCGGGGACCGGGAATTTCTCCATCGGGAGGGCGCTGAGATGCTGGTGGAGACAGCGAGGATGTGGCGGGATATCGGATTCTTCTCGGTCCGGAAGGATGGGAAGTTCTGCATTCACGGCGTCACGGGCCCCGACGAATACAACACCGTGGTGGACAACAACGCCTACACCAACCTGATGGCCCAGGAGAACCTTCTATTTGCCGCAAACACAGTAGAGGCTCTGCAGACTGAAGAACCGACCCGGTACCGGGCTCTGGCCGACAAGACCGGACTGGCCGAAGAGGAGATCGGGGAGTGGCGCAGGGCCGCAAACGCCATGTATATCCCATATGACGAGACCCGGGGCATTCATCCCCAGGACGACAGCTTTTTGAGCAAGAAGGAGTGGGACATCGAGGGAACGCCGCCCGGGAATTTCCCCCTGCTGCTCCATTACCATCCGCTGGTGATCTACCGGCACCAGGTGATCAAGCAGGCCGATCTGGTGTTGGCCGTCTTTCTGCTGGGCCACTGCTTTTCTTCCGAGGAGAAGGCGAGAAACTTCGACTATTACGACCGGCTCACTACGGGAGACTCCTCTCTCTCCGTGGGCATCCAGAGCATTGTCGCGGCCGAGATCGGCCATCACCGGCAAGCGGCCGAATATGCCCGGTATGCGGTACTGATGGATCTTGCCGATATCGGCGGCAATGTGAGCCACGGCTGCCATATAGCTTCCATCGGGGCCGCGTGGATGGTGCTGGTCTATGGCTTTGCGGGAATGCGGGACCACAACGGACAGATCACCTTCAAGCCGAGACTTCCCAAAGGATGCAATTTCTTCCGATTCCGCCTGATCATCCGGGGGCAACTGCTGGAGATCGAAATGAAACCGGAAACTGCGACCTACCGGCTGGTGGAGGGGAAGGGGCTTGAGATCTACCATGAAGGGGAGGAAGTGATGCTGACAGAAGAGGCTCCAGAAACCGAATGCCGGTTCGGAGAGCCCTTCTGTGACGATGATTAGATTTCAGAGCAATCCTTTTGATTTCAAGAGGGTTGCCTGTCTTCCGTTCTGTTTCATTCTTTCATAGGAGAATCCCTATCAGCCCCTCCTGGGCCTGGGCATAGACCTCGACCCGGTCTTTCGGATCATAGGCCATGTTCGGCAGGTTGATGCGGGCCACGACGTTGGTGCTGTTCATGTGATCGGCCGCCGGAATCCGCTTCAGATGACACGCGATGAACCGGAAATGGAGATAAGTCTGGGCATCCCCCCGCTTTAGAGCGACGGGTTTAAGCGCCTTCTCCACCTCCCTCTTCCGCCTCGGCCGCAGGCAGAACAATCACCTCCGCAGCCTTCTCATTCTTCAGATAGGTCTCCACCATCTTCTCCACATCCGCCGGGGTGATCGCCGTATAATCCTCCACAATGGTCCGGCTCCACTCGATCTGCTCCGGATGTTCTCTCGTGCCGGTCAGCACCGTATTGAGCCAATAGCTGTTCTGCTTCCGCATATCCCTGATCCCGGTGATGATCGGATCCACGGCCCGACGCAGCTCGTCTTCACTGATGCCCTCTTCCGCGAGTTTTTTCGAGATCATCTTCACCTCCCGGATCACCATCTCCGCATCCGCAGGATCGATATAGACCATCACCTGAAAGGTTCCGTAGCCCGGATAGGCCCGGCTCGGTGCGCTGTAGGCAACAGGCGAATAGGCCGCGCCCAGCTTCTCCCGGATATTCTCCCGGAGCCGGTCCGAAAAGAGGCTTGCGGTTGCGGAAAGGCGTCGAGTCCTGTGGATGTCCCAGATATCATCGGTCGGATAGGCCACCATAGCCACCCCCTTGGGAATCTCCGTGATGACCTCCAGGGTCAGCTCTTCGCCATCGGGAAAGACGGGGGCCTCTCTTTGGACCACGGCATCGGCCTTTTTCCTGTTCAGGCTTCCCATGTAGAGGGCAGCAAGATCCATCACCGCTTCAGGGTCGAAATCCCCGACCACGGACAGCTCCAGGGGCGCGGTTGAGATGGGACCGGCAAGCCACTTCTTCACATCCTCCAGAGTCAGCTTCTCGAATTGATCAAAGGGCGGGAGACCGAACCGGGAGTCGCCGCCGGCCAGAAACTTCTTTACCTGCAGAAGGATAGCACCGTCCACGGATCTGGAAAGGGCGAGATACTGCTGCCGATACCGCTCCATCATCAGACCGTAGGCCGGCTCCCGAAAGGCCGGGTCCTGCAGATGCGCGTAGATAAGGGAAAAGAGCAGAGGCACCTCGTCCGACACGGCCTGACCCGAGAAGCAGAAGCGCTCTTCATCCACAGAGAAGCGGACATTGATGTTCTTTCCGGCCAGTGCCCGGTCCAGCTCATCCTTGTCCAGCTCCCCGAGGCCGCTCTGGTTGACCACTGATTCGGAAAGCTCGGAAAGCCCCGGATCGCTTGCCGGCTCACTACTTCCCCCCTCTCCCAGGCAGAGGTTGACCAGAACCTGATTGGCCGAGAAATCGGTCGGTTTCAGGTTGAGCAGCATCCCGTTTTCAAAGGTGATCTGGGTTATGCCGAGATCCTCATGCACCTTCTTCTCCGCGATCTTTCCCGGTTTTTCCGGCGCATCCAGATAGGGAAAGGAGACAGCACGGATCTTGGCCGGCTTTTCCACGGCCTGTGCCAGGCTGGTCTTGAAGGCCGCCAATATCCGATCTTCGGGCGATAATTCGGTTTTCACCCGGATTTCCTCTTTCCCTTGAATCTTTGCATTTCCCGTAATCAGCACCAGCCGATGATCCTGAGCCCAGGTCTCTTTCAGCTCCTGGTGAAGCGTTTCCGCAGTTGCCGATTCAATGACCGGAACAAAGAGTGCAAGCTCCTGCTGCGGGGATTGAAAGACACGGTTCTTGTTCATGCTCCGGATCAATCCCCGGGCCAGATGGCTGCTCTCCCGGGTCTCTGCGGTCTTTGCGGCCCTTTCGTACATGGCCCTGTACTCCTGCTGAACCCGGGCCGCCTCGGCTTCGGAAAATCCGTATTCCAGGGCCTGGCGCAGGCTCTTTTCAATGGTTGTCAGAGTCTCTTCCCAGTTTTCCGGCTTGGTTTCGGCACTGATCTCCGCGTAATCGACCACATCGAGGTAGAGTCCGGAGCCGATGGAGGCAGAGCTGAAGGGAGTATCCGGCTTTTTGAGCATCGCGTCGAGCCGTTTGTCCACGATGCTGTGGGCCATGTGTCGGAGAAGAATCTTCTTCTGCAGTGCAAAGGAATCATCAAGCGGCTCCGCATATTGGGCCGCCTCGATGCCCACCTTGGTGTTTCCGGCCTCCTCTTCATAATGGTAGAAGGCTTTTACCCCGTCATGGTCGAAGGTTCCCGGATGAGGATCGGCCTTCTCCGGAGCCCGGGGCTCCATTCCGGAGAAGCGCTCTTTGATGAGAGAGACGGCAAGATCTGTTTCCACATCCCCGACCATCACCAGGATCATCTTTTCGGGCCGATACCAAGTATCGTAATAGGATTTGAGCCGGTCTTTTCCTGCGGTCCGCAGCACCTCCTCCTCGCCGATGGGCATCCGGTCTGCGATCCGGGTTCCGGGCAACTCGAATTTAATTGTAGAGACAAAGGTGCGGTAGGAGATCGAATCCCGGGTCATCTTCTCGGCCAGGATCACCCGCCGCTCCCGGTCGATCTCTTCGGGCAGCAGCAGCGCACCCTGAGCATAGTCGTGGAGCACCAGCAGGGCCTCTTTCAGGCTCTCTTTGTCGTTCTGGGGAAGGAGGATATCATAGACCGTCTCGGTAAAGCCGGTATGTGCGTTGGCATCGGGGCCGAACTTCATCCCGATCCGCTGGAAGTACCTGACCAGCTCTCCGGGGGCAAAATGCTCGGTTCCGTTAAACAGCATATGCTCCAGAAAATGGGCAAGCCCCTGCTGATCTTCGGTCTCATGGAGGGAGCCGGCCTGAATGTTCAGATGCATGCTCACCCGGCCTTCGGGCTTTTTGTTCGGCATTACCGCATACCGGAACCCGTTGGGCAGTTTGCCGTAGATCACGGCCGGGTCCGGCTTCAGATCGCTTTTTTCATGGGGCCACACGGGGATTTCTCCTCCGCCTTCTGCAGATAGCGGAATTGTTTTGAAAGAGAGGACAAAAAAGATAATCCATAGAAGCAGCAGAGAGAAGGGACAATGGAAAATAAGGTGCTTTTTCGACATCATATAAAATCCTTTCTATGAATAATAATGGATCGATCGATCAATCGTATCCATCTGACATGAAAACCGTCTGACATGAAAACCGTTCTTATCGAAAAAGGTCTGTGCTGATATACCGTTCTCCGGTGCTGGGAAGTATCGCAACGATCCGCTTTCCTTTCATCCCGTCCCGGGAGGCCAGTTTCAATGCCGCGGCTACCGCGGCCCCGGATGAGATCCCGCAGAGAATCCCCTCCTGCTTTGCCAGTTGTCTTGCGGTCTCCAGGGCATCATCGTCGCTTACCTGGATGATCTCGTCGATCAGGGAGCTGTCCAGCACCTCCGGAACGAACCCCGCGCCGATCCCCTGGATCTTGTGGGGGCCCGGCTTTCCGCCGGAGAGCACCGGCGATGCCTCCGGCTCCACCGCAACCGCCTGAATGCTTTTCTTTCTCGATTTCAGATACCGGGCCGCGCCCGTGATGGTTCCGCCCGTGCCCACACCCGAGACAAAGTAATCCAGGGTTCCTTCGGTATCCTTCCATATCTCGGGGCCCATGGTCAGCTCGTGGATCTTCGGATTGGCCGGGTTGCCGAACTGGTTGGGGATAAAGGCATCGGTTTCACCTCCCGCGATCTCCTCGGCCTTTGCAATGGCCCCCTTCATTCCCTGATCTCCGGGCGTCAATATCAGTTCCGCGCCCAGATGAGCCAAGAGCTTGCGCCGCTCTGTACTCATGGTATCGGGCATGGTCAGGGTGAGCCGGTATCCTCGGGCCGCGCAGATAAAGGCCAAGGCAATGCCGGTGTTGCCGCTGGTCGGCTCGATGATATGGGTCTGGGGGCCGATCTGCTCCTCGGCCTCGGCCGTGTCGATCATCGCGGCCGCGATCCGGTCTTTGACGCTGCCGGCCGGATTGAAAAACTCCAGTTTGGCCAGCACATCGGCCTCCACATGGCTTGAAATCCGGTTGAGACGCACCAGCGGCGTCAGCCCGATAGTATGATGAATTCCGGAAAAAATTTTCATGGGGATCTCCTTTTTGGCCGGATTTCCGGCCTCTGCCTTTTTTCAGGCTCCTGCTGTTTTTGAGGCCACTGCTGTTTTCCAGGCCATTACTCTTTTTCAGGAATGATTCTCTCGATAGACCAGCTCCGGGGCCTTCATCATGACCCGGGTGTCGGGCGGGACCGAGCGGGTGAGCCAGACATTGCCGCCGACCACCGAACGTGCGCCGATGACCGTATCGCCGCCCAGAATGGTTGCGCCTGAGTAGATGATCACGTCATCCTCAACGGTCGGGTGGCGCTTCTTTCCTCGCAGTTGCTCCCCGGCATCCTTGGGCAGAGAGAGCGCGCCCAGCGTCACCCCCTGATAGATCCGGACATTGTCTCCGATCTCGGTGGTCTCGCCGATCACCACGCCGGTTCCGTGGTCGATGACGAACCGCTCTCCGATCTCGGCCCCAGGATGGATGTCGATGCCGGTGATGCTGTGAGCGTGCTCTGTCATGATCCGGGGCAGCAGGGGAACCTCCAGATCGTAGAGCCGGTGCGCCACCCGATAGACCATGATGGCGAAGATGCCGGGATAGCTGAAGATGATCTCGTCGTGGCTCTTTGCGGCCGGGTCTCCGTCAAAAGATGCGGCCACATCGGTGGCCAGAATCTTTCGAATGGCAGGGACCGCTTCCAGCAAGGCGATTGCGGTCTCGTTCCCCTGGTCCGCACAATGGGCGCAGGCCTGGTCGTATCGCATGCAATCATGGCGGATGCTGTGGCAGATCTGCTCTGCAAGGAGATCGAATAGCGCGGAGACCGATTGGCCCATGCTGTATTTCAGATTGATGGGGTCGAGTTTTCCCCGGTTGAAATAGCCTGGAAAGAGGATCTCCCGGAACCGGTGAATGATGTCGATGACAGATGCTTTCGAGGGGATCGGATCGAAATCCACATGGTTGGGGCAGTTCTTGTCATCGCAGCTCTCGATGATGCTCTCCACCACCTTGGGCAGTTTGTCCCGATAGAACGCGCTCGCGGCTTTTTCGGTCCGGCACGCATCCTGAGAGGTGCTTCTGATATCATCCATAGACCCTCCTTGATCTTCGTTGATCTTTGATCTTTATCGATCTTCCTTGATCTTTGTCTATCTTTGTTCTTTTATCGATCCGCCCGCCCTCTCTATTCCGCTTCGGGATCGACCGAAAAAGAGAGAATGAAAAAAGTAATATATTCTCGCCTGTTTTCGGCTCTCTATTCCGCTTCAGAATCGACCGGAAAAGAGAGGGCGGGGGTGCTGGTGATTTCCGGCGGGACGGAAATCAGGCGCTCTGCTGCCCGGCCTTTTTCCAGAACGGCGACATATTCCGAAGCCGCTCGATGATGGGCGGAAGGGTTTCGATGATGAAGTCGATCTCCTCTTCGGTGTTGTAGATGCTCAGGCTGAACCGGATGGAGCCGTGCGCGGCCGTGAAGGGAACGCCCATTGCCCGCAGCACATGGGAGGGCTCCAGAGACCCGGAGGTGCAGGCCGACCCGGAGGATGCGCAGATGCCGTGCTCGTTCATCATCAGAAGGATCGACTCCCCCTCCACATATTCGAATGCGATGCTTGTGGTATTGGGCAGCCGGTTTTCCGGATCACCGTTGATCATGGAACTGGGGATCTTCTCCAGCAGGGCATTTTCCAGCCGGTCCCGCAGAGCCTTGACCCGATGGTTCTCCTCGTCGATGGCTGCGGCCCCAAGTTCCGCGGCCTTCCCGAGCCCGATAATGGAGGCCACATTTTCCGTGCCGCCTCGACGGCCCCGCTCCTGATGGCCCCCGATGAGAAAGGGGGAATAGCGGGTTCCCTTGCGCACATAGAGCGCGCCCACGCCCTTGGGGCCGTGCAGCTTGTGGCCCGAAAGGGAGAGCATATCGACTTTGACCTTTGAAAGGTCGATGGGGATTTTGCCCACAGCCTGCACCGCATCGGTGTGAAAGACGATGCCCCTTGACTTGATCTCTTGGGCCAGCTCCTCTATGGGAAAGATGACGCCGGTCTCGTTGTTGGCCCACATCAGAGAGACGATCGCGGTATCCTCGGTGAGGTGTTTGAAAAGGAAATCCGTATCGAGCCGGCCCTTGCCGTCCACCGGCACGAAGGTAGTCCGGTAGCCGTTTTTGGCCAGATACTCCCCGAGATTCTTCACCGCAGGATGCTCCACCCGGGAGGTGACGATGTGGCGCTTGTCGGGCTGGGAGCGAAGGGCCGCCCAAATCGCGGTGCTGTCGCTTTCGGTGCCGCAGCTCGTAAAGAGGATCTCGTCCGGAGATGCCCCCAGAAGATCCGCGAGTTTGGCCCTGGCCTCCTGCACATTTGCATTGACCTGCCCGCCGAAGGTGTGCATGCTGGAGGGGTTGCCGTAGAACTCTCCGAAATAGGGGATCATGGCCTCCACCACCTCGGGGGCCACCCGTGTCGTCGCGTTGTTGTCCAGATAAATGGTCTTCATTGGCGCACCTCCTCCACCACGAGCGTCGGTGTGACAAACTCATGGAGCCTCTTTTCCACATACTCCTTCAACGTCACCTGAGATGCCTGGCAGGTCGCGCAGGCCCCTTTAAGGTTGACCATGACCCGGTCCCCGTCCACATCGACCAGCTCGATGTCTCCGCCATCCTTTTTCAGCTCGGGTCGGATTTCCCTGTCCAAGGTCTCCTCGATGAGGCGGATCTTCTGGATGTTGGTCAGTTTTTCCGGCTTCTTCCGGGCCGGTTTTTTTGTCCCCTGGATACTGTCGATGATCTCCTGGATATCGTCATGGCACTGGGAGCAGCCGCCCCCGGCCTTGACGTAGGAGGTCACATCCTCGATGGTGGAAAGGCCGTTCTCCTTCACGGCCCGCTCGATCTCCTTATCCGTGACTCCGAAGCACTGGCAGACCAGATTCCCTTCCACCACTTTTTCCACGGACTCTCCCCTGAAATCCGCGATGGCCCGCTCCAGCGCATCCCGTCCCATGACCGAGCAGTGCATCTTCTCCTTGGGAAGCCCACCCAGAAACTGCGCGATGTCGTCGTTGGTGATCTTCGCGGCATCTTCAAGCGTAAGCCCCTTGACCATCTCGGTGAGCGCTGAAGAGGATGCGATCGCGCTCGCGCACCCGAAGGTCTGGAATTTGGCGTCTGCGATTTTCCCCTCGTCATCGAGCTTGAAGGTCAGCTTCAGGGCATCGCCGCAGGCAAGGGAGCCGACCTCGCCGACACCGTCGGCATCGGTTATCTCTCCGACATTTTTCGGATTCAGGAAATGCTCTCTGACTTTATCCGTATATTCCCACATATCTTCCTCCTTGGCTTCCGCCCCATATGTTTCTCGAAATGACTTCTTCAACTCCTGATCCGAAGAAATCCTGCTCTTCTTACACATTTCGAAATATAGGTATTCTTTCGAAATCGGCAAATTTTTTCCGCAGGGAAAATTTTATTTACAAATACGTTTGTTTTGGATATATAAGGATTAAATGATAATGGATATCATAGGAAGAGACAAGGGAAACAATGTTAAACTCCGGATATAGCATTACGCCTTTCAAGGGCTTTTAATACGACTCCTGAGCTATGGCTTAACCTCCAGAAAAACTATGATCTTTGGCAAGCGGAAAATGCCAATAGTGACTGGAAGCTCGTCAATCCTATTCCTGAACATATTTTATATTCGGATGTTTAGCAAATGCGCAAACTCAGAAATCGATTGCCTGATCTTCTTCCATAAATTCTGACGGAGCCCAAAACCGTTTCATCGTTCCTCCCCAAACAGAAACTATTCCGGCAATTGACAACCCTCTGATTGACAATATTCCCACGATCCACTATAAATAGATAATATTTCGGCGGCAGCAGAGGAACGCTTCTGCCCCTGAATATCTGCCAAAAAGGGGACGATCATTGGAACTGCAAGAAGGAGAACTTGAAGATGAAGAGCACATATGACCGCATTCGGATCGCCATGATCCTCTTTTCATGCATTGCTCTTTGTATGGCCATAATCTTTTCCGGCGGATTTGCGGAGAAAAAGGCGGATGCGGAGATGATCGTCGAAACCACTGACGGCAACACCTATACCGTGCCCGTGGATATGGGGCAGGTGAGGGCCATCCGGTTTACCGATACGCCGGGTTTGGAGACAGGCGCGGCTCCTGAATCCCAGCGGTCATTGGAAATATCGGGGGATATTTCGGGAAATAAATCGGGGGAAGCCTCCGGAGAGATCACCGAAAGCGATCTGTCATCTGTAGATGTCCAGACACCAGCTCCGGCCGCAGACGCAACCGCAGCCGCAGCCGGTTCACTGCCGCCAAAATCACTGCAGCCCCCGCAGGCGGAGCCATCCGCGCCTCCGGCCCGCTTCCCGTTCCTCGGCAGGATCTGGCGGGTCAAGGAGTTCGACGGCAAAGATTTCTGGAACGCCATCTGGACCCGCCGGGGAGATTCGGATCTCTTCGACGGCCTCTGGCACAACCAGATGACCGGGGAACAGCAGAAGGATGTGGTGGAGTTCAAGTTTCTCAACAACAACCAGATCATCCTCTATCGGCACAACATGCTGGGAAACTATACGGGAACGATGGCCGATGGGGATGCAAGGGTGATCAACGGGACCGCTTCGTGGTATGGGCCGAATATGCGCTGGTATGCCGAAATTGAGTAGGCGGCCCAACCATTTGCACTTAATGCCTGATCGGTCAAATTTTCTCGAACTCCTTTATATTTTCTCGACCTTTTTCTTATTTTCTTGACCTGTTCCGTAGCGGTTGATTTGCCCTCCCATCCGGATTTTCACTTTCTTTTATCCTGTCAGAAAAAGATTGACACAGCATTTAATTCGTAATAGTTCCTAATTAGAAATTTATATTAAACTGGCTACAGAGGTGCATCTTGCCACCTTGCCGACATTTCAATAGTGGCTGAATGTAAAGGAGAGAGTAATGGATAAAGAGAGCAAGTGCCCGGTAACGGGTGCAACGGGAAAGCCGATTGCCGACAGCGGAACATCAAACCGGGACTGGTGGCCGAATCAGTTGAACCTCAAGATTCTTCACCAGAATTCCCCCATGATCGATCCTATGGGTGAGGGGTTCGACTATGCTGAAGAATTTAAAAAACTCGACCTGAAGGCCATAAAAAAGGATCTCCATGACCTGATGACCGACTCCCAGGAGTGGTGGCCGGCCGATTACGGCCATTATGGGCCCCTCTTCATCCGGATGGCGTGGCACAGCGCAGGCACATACCGTATGGGCGACGGCCGAGGGGGAGCGGGTTCCGGCTCCCAGCGCTTTGCGCCCCTCAACAGTTGGCCCGACAATGCCAATCTCGACAAGGCGCGCCGGCTGCTCTGGCCCATCAAGCAGAAGTACGGCAGAAAGATCTCCTGGGCCGATCTCATGATCCTGGCCGGCAACTGCGCGCTGGAGTCGATGGGATTTAGGACATTTGGCTTTGCCGGGGGGCGCGAGGATGTCTGGGAGCCGGAAGAGGACATTTACTGGGGAACCGAGAGCGAATGGCTTGGCGACAAGCGCTACTCTGGTGACCGGGAACTGGAAAATCCGCTGGCCGCGGTGCAGATGGGGCTGATCTACGTGAATCCGGAAGGCCCGAACGGCAACCCGGACCCGGTCGCCTCGGGCCACGATGTCCGGGAGACTTTCGAGCGCATGGCCATGAACGACGAAGAGACCGTCGCGCTGGTGGCCGGGGGCCACACCTTCGGCAAATGCCATGGGGCCGGGGATGCCGGGCTTGTGGGCCCTGAACCGGAGGGGGCCGGAATCGAAGAGATGGGACTTGGCTGGAAGTGCGGCTTCGGCACCGGGAAAGGGTGCGACACGATCACCAGCGGCATCGAGGGGGCCTGGAAGCCGAACCCGATCCAGTGGGACATGGGCTATCTGAAAGTGCTGTTCAAATACGAGTGGGAGCTGGTCAAGAGCCCGGCCGGCGCGAATCAGTGGCTGGCCAAGGATGTGGAGGAGGAGGACATGGTGGTCGATGCGCACGACCCGTCCAAAAAGCACCGGCCCATGATGACCACAGCCGACCTCTCCCTCCGTTTCGACCCGATCTACGAGCCGATCGCGCGGCACTACCTGGAAAACCCCGAGGAATTCGCGGACGCGTTTGCCCGGAGCTGGTTCAAGTTGACCCACCGTGATATGGGGCCCCGGTCACGTTATCTTGGCCCGGAGGTTCCGGCCGAGGAACTGATCTGGCAGGACCCGGTGCCGGCCGCGGATCATGGGCTGATCGACGCGCAGGATATCGCTGACCTCAAGGGGAAGCTCCTCGCTTCGGGTCTGTCGATCTCCGAACTGGTCTCGACAGCATGGGCCTCGGCATCCACATTCCGCGGCTCTGACAAGCGCGGCGGCGCGAACGGGGCGCGCATTCGTCTTGCGCCGCAGAAGGATTGGGAAGTCAACGAACCGGCCCGGCTCAAGACGGTGCTGGAGGCCCTTGAGCCGATTCAGAAGGAGTTCAATGCCGCGCAGTCCCGCGGAAAGAAGGTTTCCCTCGCGGACCTGATTGTTCTGGGGGGATGCGCAGGTCTGGAGCAGGCCGCGAAGAATGCGGGCCGCGAGGTGACGGTTCCCTTTAACCCGGGGCGCACAGATGCATCGCAGGAGCAGACCGACGGCGAGGCATTCGCGGTGCTCGAACCGGCCGCGGACGGGTTCCGCAACTATCTCAAAACCAGATACAGCGTACCCGCAGAGGAGCTGCTGGTGGATCGGGCCCAGTTGCTGACACTGACCGCTCCGGAGATGACGGTTCTCATGGGCGGGTTGCGGGTCTTGAATGCCAACTTCAACGGGTCGAAAAACGGCCTCTTTACCCATCGACCCGAGACCCTAACCAATGACTTCTTCGTCAATCTGCTCGACATGAACACGGTCTGGAAGGCAACCCCGGAAGACGAAGACCTGTTTGAGGGACGGGATCGCGCAACCGGCCAACCCAAGTGGACCGGCACCCGCGTGGATTTGATCTTCGGTTCCAATTCCCAACTCCGGGCCCTGGCCGAAGTCTACGCAAGTGCGGACGCGGAGGAGAAGTTCCTGCACGACTTCATCGCGGCCTGGGACAAGGTAATGAACCTTGACCGCTTCGACCTTGCCTGAGATGGCAGCATAACCGTCTTCGAGGGCTTCTGACAGGGCTGTTGGGAACGTGGTCCCGCTTCCCCTTCCGCCAAAGAAAAAGCCGGTTTTCAGCGCTTCCTTTTGAAGTGGTTTGAAAACCGGCTCCGAATCCTGCTTTTCATCTGTGCCGCATTCCTGCCATCCTTGTCGAACGGAATCTGAAAAATGGATGGACTATGTTTCATCCACTCCAGCACTGTATCAGAGCGATCCAGCCATACATGGCGGGCTTTGGGAGTTCCGGGCTGCCGGATATGGCTATCGGGCTTATTCCGCATCGATCTCCGGTTCTTCGAAAGTATCGTTTTCTTCCATACCTGCGGGTTCGACATCGAATTGTTTCATGAATTCCGCTTCTCTGGAAATCATCTCCATTCTTCGGGTCTCGATAAACGCTTCCGCATTCTCATTTTCAAGATCGGGATAGGCTTCCTGCGGAATACAATGGCTCTTCAAAAACCGCGTCCGGATCATCGGAATGCCAGAGATGCCGCTCTTCTTCGAAGAAATGGACGATCCGATCCAGTCGATCGTAATGCTGCGGGTCAGCGAGAACATTCGGGGAGAATTCAACCCGCATCGGGTTCCTCCTGCTTTTTCCTGTTCTTCTGCGCTCTTCGGATGGCTGTGATCTCCTTGTATGCGTCAGAGAATACGTCCGTGGGCCATGTATCGGTCTCCCCGGATTCATCGATGTTGATCGGGATGATCTTCTCCTTCTCGTCCGTTCCCTTGACCCAGTAGAAGACCACATTTTCGGGGTTCAACTTTCCTTCGGCAATGCGCCGCCTCAGCCGGAGCAGGAAGAGTTCGGAATGGGTTTCGATCAGAAAGCGGGTGTTGACCTTATGGCACGCCGCTACATAAAGATCGGCCAGATCGCCATGTGCCTGCGGGTGCAGATGCAGCTCCGGCTGCTCCACGACTTCGAGCCCGCCGGTCGCGCCATGAACCTCGTCGAACATTCTCTGCACGACCATCAGCAGAACCTGCGCAATGCCCGTGCCCACATCCCTGAGATTGACCTTAAGCATAGGGTTTTTGGGGTTATACAGAACAAGGGAGAAGCCGACACCCTCCTTTGCAACATCGATCTTCCAGCCGCCCAGATGTTCATGGAACCACTGCCCCAAATCCTCCAGAATCTTCCGCTCCTTTCGGGAGGCTTCACTGGCCAGAATCTGCGGAGCCTGGCTGCCGCCGGGACCCACATCGGTGTGGCGGCCTCCGGAATAGCGATAGGTCCGCTGCGGCTTTTCTCGAAAGGGGCCGAGATAGTTCACCCGCAATCGCTGCCGAAGCAGGTTCTGGATGTCGATTTCGTCCAACAGAATATTCGGCAGCAGGCCCACAAACTCGATCCGCATTTCACGATCCAGTGATTCCACAAAGTATCTGTCGGGTTCTGTATTCGGATCATCGCCTGTCCATTGAGCTGTAAAAACGGAAGATCCGTTTTTGAGCAGTTCGAAATGCTGAACGATCAGGATCTGGTATTCTTCATAGCCCTGGATGCGGACTGCCACGGACCATTGTTGACCATCCTCATCCTCAAAGGAGAAGCCGATCCGAAGGTTGCTTCTGGGGGACTGGTTGTAGACCAGCTCTTTGAAAACTGCCCCGAAATCGAGGCCGTCGAACTCCAGATCGAGGGGGGCCACGGACTTTCCGCTGAAGCCTCTTTCCAGCAGTAGCGGCAGGCGGGCGATCACGCTCTTGCCGCTGCTGTTGGGGCCGATGAGGATCGTCAGAGGCTTGATATCGAGATGGTATTCGGCTTCGAATGCCTTGTATTTTTCGAAAAGGAGATGGGTCAGTTTCATTTATTGTCTCCTGTTGGAATTTTCAGCCCGCTCAATGATTTCGTAGTGCAAATATCTTACGGTAATGGGAGGGCAGACGCATTGTTTCCTGCTCTCAAATGGCTGCAGGACGGTTGTCCTGTCCCAGAACAGCATTTTTCAGAAGCATTCTTTTCTGAGGCTGGCCTCAATGTCTTCCCGTTTTCCATCGTATTCGTATTCTTTGGCGATGCCTTCAAGCATTGCTGACACATTGGGATGAGAATACTGCACACGTTCTGCCTGTTGTCGAAAATATTCAGCCAAAATCCGCTCTTGATCACCACCATCCAAAGGCGAACGGACGGTGACCCCTCTCTTGTTTCGGGTTCCAATATTGAACCCTAACGTTGCAAAAAGTTAATGAAGTTTCATCATTTCGATCATGCCTCTTTTTGCAACACCTCAAGGAAATGCAGGATTTCTTTTTGGACTGCCT
>JAABSP010000166.1 GCA_011390345.1 Desulfobacteraceae bacterium | reverse complement strand
GATCCCCGTTTTTTGATTCAGGCGCTGGTCTGGGCCCAAGACCCTGTGGCCCGGATGGCGATGGTCAACGGTAGGATGGTCAAGATCGGCAGCTTTATCGACGGGGTATCGGTTCGCCATATCGGCAATGATTTCATCCTCTTCGAGGAGGGGGAAAACCGCTGGAAACACCCGTTTCGGGTGCAATAGGCGAAAAGATATGAGACCAAGAAGAGCACAGATACGGAAAAGCTCGCCGTACTTATCGATGAGGACATCAAACTAATGGCGACATCGCAGAAAAAAACCGTGGGACTGCAGGAGGTCTGCGAAAACCTGGTCCGATTTTCTCTGGACCAGGGAGACATCCAACAGATTACCGAAAGAATGGCCGAAGATACGGTCATCAAACCCGTGACGATGGAGTATGAGATCCGGATTCTGCGCATGGTGAGCGTGGGATGGGGGATCGCCTATTTCCTGGAGGGAAGCCCGTATAAAGAACCCCTGGCCACAGCCTTCTGGGAGACCATCCGGGAGATGTCCGGCAACATCTCCCAGATGTCTTCGGCCGTGGCCGGGGAGGAGATCGACTATTTTGCGGTGATCAAGGACCGGATCGATCTCTATGTGGAGACCGTCAACGCCTTTCCCGACGCCAAAGATCCGGGCCCGGTGATCGGATACACCTTTGCAAAGCTCTGCGGAGACGCGGAGGACGGATACGCGCTGATCGCGGGAAAACGGATCTTTCACCTGGTGCTGGCCGCCATCAAAGAGTATATGGAGTCCATTGAAATTGTCGAAACAACGTAAGCCCCCCGTCAGTTTTCAGGAGTTGTGGGCCGGCATCGCGGTCCTCTTTGTTCTCACCATCATCGCTTCGGGCGTCTTTCTCCGGCAGTTTACGTTCAACCCCGCGATCTTCCCCATGAAGAGCGCCATCGGCGGCATGCAGGGGGAGAATGAGGCCGATCTCGCCTCCCTTGTTTCGCCGATCCCGGAGGTGCGGCCATTGACCCCGCCGGAGCGGTTTTCTCCGGAGACCCTGTCGGATAAGATCGATGGCAAGGCAGAACTCTATCTCTCCTCCGGATTTGAGGAGATGGAGAGCCAGCGGTACGCCCTGACAGATCAGAGGGAGGAATGGCTCGAGCTGTTCATCTACGACATGGGGGATGTTAGGAATGCCTTTTCCGTCTTTTCGGCTCAGCGCCGGGAGGATGCGGAGACCACTCACCTGACCCCCAATGCCTATCGGACGAAAAACGCGCTCTTTTTCACCCACGGCCCATTCTATGTGGAGATCATTGCCGGGGATGTCTCCCGCGAGATGGCCGATGCCACCGGAGCCATCGCCCAAGCCTTTGTAAAGGATACGCCCCTGGAAGAGAGGGAATCCGAAGAGGCGTCTGTTATCGCGGATACCGATCTTTTCCCGGAAGAAGGTCTGGTGGATAACAGCATCTCACTGCTCTCCGCGAATGTCTTTGGCTACGACGAACTCGAGGATGTCTATGTGGCAACCTATGAGCTGGACGGAAATCCGGCCACAGCATTCCTCTCCCGCCGGGAAAGTACCGAAGCGGCAGAAGAACTTGCTGCGTCATATGCGGATTTCCTGCTCCGTTTCGGCGGCGAGGAAAAAGAGACAGCGCTGGCCGCGGCCGATGAGGATATCCAACTGATCGAAATAATGGGGATGTACGAGCTGATTTTCACCCATAACGCCTTTCTCTTAGGCGTTCACGAGGCCTCATCCGGAGCCGATGCCGAGAGACTTGGGGAGATGCTCCGGAGCCGGATTGCAGAGCTTTTTTAGGCAGCTTATCAAGATGATCGAAACGGGAAGATGAAGGGGGAGATATGGCCAAACAGGACATGGGGCTTCCAAAACCGCCCGAGCTGGAATGGAACGGCGGGGACCAGGGGAGTTCCCTGGATGGGATCATCGAATATGGACGATTTCTCGCGACAGAGGCCCATCAATGGTATGTCAATGAGAAGCGCCGGAAACGGTTTTATGCAAAGGGTTTACGATTCTTTGCCATTCTGCTGACGGCACTTGCCGGCATCATTCCCATCCTCACCGATGTCTGGGTCCGTGATGGCGGAGAGGCCATGATCCATCCCGCGCTGGCCAGCGTCTTTCTGGCGGTTGCCGGAACCCTGGTCCTCTATGACCGATTCTTCGGCTTTTCCACCGGCTGGATTCGCTATACCCAGTCGATGATGGAGATCCGGGTGGCGCTCCATCTCTTCGACATCAACATTTCAAAGGCGAAGCTGAATCCGGCAGAGATTCCATCGGAGGGAGGCGGAGAAAGAGCGCCATCCAGGGCCGAAACCGTCCTTCAGGAATGTTCAAGGCTGATCGAATCGGTGAATCAAGCGATCCAGGAGGAGACGAACCGCTGGGATACCGAGTTTCGGGATGCCTTAAAGCGTGTTGAAGCCGAGACCGCTGCCGTCAGAGAGCGGGCACTGGAAAGAGAAAAAGAGGGGGCAAAAGCGCCAAAGGAGGATTTCAGCCGAGGGCGTCCAGCTTGAAAACAGGAGTTTGCTGAAGAAAGCGGCTGAATATGAATCCAAAAAAGTACCTCCCGATCGGCATTTCAGACTTCCGGCAGATGATCACCGGGAATTTCCTCTATGTGGACAAGACCCAATACATCTACGAGATGGTCAGGCCGCCCCAGGGATTTTATTTCCTTGCCCGCCCCCGGCGCTTTGGAAAGTCTTTGACGGTTTCGACGCTGGAGAGCCTGTTTCTGGGGCAAAAGGAGCTGTTCAAAGGGCTCTGGATCGATCAGGCCGACTGGGACTGGAAAGAATACCAGGTCATCAAGATCGACTTCAATACCGTCAGCTTCAGCACGCCGGAGCAGCTCGAAGAGAACCTGATTCTCTTTGTCGATCAGCTCTGCCGGGAATACGGCATCGACAATCCCTACACCTCCCTGAAGGAGAGCTTCTCGACCCTGTTGACGGGGATCTATAGAAAAACCGGCACATCCATCGTCATCCTGGTCGATGAATATGACAAGCCCTTTATCGATCATCTGGGCAGGGGTGATGATCACCTGAAGATGGCCGGGGCCAACCGGGATATATTGAAGGCGTTCTTCGGCGTTCTCAAGGGCGGGGATGTATCGGCAGCCCTTCGCTTCGTCTTTATCACCGGCATCTCCAAATTCACCCGCGTCAGCATCTTTTCCGATCTTAACAACCTGAACGACATCTCCATGCAGGACAGGTACGGCGCAATCCTCGGCTATACCGCCGAAGAATTGAAGACCTTTTTCAAAAGGCGAATCGAGACTCTTGCGCAGGAACAGAACGCCGATCCTGCGGAACTGATCGAAAACATTCATACCTGGTATGACGGATACCGCTTTACAGATGCGGAGATAAAGGTCTTCAATCCCTTTTCGGTGGTGAACTACTTCAATACGGGAAAGTTCAGGAACTACTGGTTTGAAACGGCAACACCGACCTTTCTGGCCAACCTGATCCGGGAGAAGGATTATCCGGTTCCGATGATCGAAAATCTGGTCATCGGCGAGGAGGATTTCACGGTCTATGAGCTGGAGGATCTGCATCTGGAGCCGCTGCTCTTCCAGACCGGATACATCACCATCCAGGGGGTTGAGGATGGGCTTTACAATATGGGATATCCGAACCAGGAGGTCAAACGCTCCTTTCTCGGGTATCTCTACCGCCGTTTTTTTCAAATCAAAGACAGAAGTCTTGGTGCAGCCTACAAAAAGCTTTACCGGTTTCTGGCTGAAAAGCAGGTGGATCTATTCATGGAGACCGCAAAAAGTATCCTCGCGGCCATTCCATATACCCAGATGGCAAATCAGAATGAAAGTTTCTACCACACCCTCTTTTATCTGATGCTGTCGGCCTCCGGGGTCTATGTCCATACAGAGGTGTTGAGCAATGTCGGCAGGATCGACATCACTGCGGAATTTTCAGACAAGATCTACATCATCGAGCTGAAATGCAATCAGGATGCAGATCAGGCCATCCGCCAGATACTGGAAAAGCGCTACTATGAAAAGTTCCTGCAGACCGGCAAACAGATCTTTCTTATGGGGATCAATTTCGATTCGGAGGAGCGGAACATTTCGGATTGGAAATTCGGGCCCCTGGAGGAATGGCAGAAAACTTTATGACCTTTGCCGGATGATGCCGTAGGCTGCCCGATTTCAAGATGGAGATTTTCTTGAAAGCGACCCTGAACCGGGGTCAGCGGATTTCGAAAATGTGAAAAACATAGCATTGCATAACAATTTATAGTAATGTTAATATCAATCTCACCCGCAGATAGAAAGTGTTCTGTGGGTTCAGCTCTCATTTACTCCTGAAAGGAGCATCGAAATGGCGCGACTCGACCAATTTCCGGAACCCATGCGGTCTCATTTGGCCGATTTACCCTGTCCATCGTTTCCAACGCATTCCTGGGCCCAAGGCCCGGATCTGAGCCGGCGGCGCGTCGCGTTGATATCCACGGCCGGCCTTCATCAAAGGGGGGATCGGCCTTTCGAATCCATGACCGGGGATTATCGCGTGATTCCCGGAGATGTCGAAGCCAAAGACCTGGTGATGACGCACATCTCGACCAATTTCGATCGAACCGGCTTCCAGCAGGATTGGAACGTGGTCTTTCCTCTGGATCGGCTTCGGGAATTGGCACAGGAGGGTGTGATCGGAAGCATGGCCGCCTATCATTATTCTTTCATGGGAGCGGCGGACCCGGCTTCGATGGCATCTTCGGCCAAAATGTTGGCCGATCTTCTAAAAGGGGATGGAGTGGACGCTGTCCTGCTCGTCCCGGTCTGACCCTTTTGCACGCGCGCCGTGGGCGCGCTGGGCCATTACCTGGAAGCCGAGGGCGTCCCCACCTCCCAGATCAGTCTGATCCGGGAACACACCGAGACCATCCAGCCCCCCAGGGCGCTCTGGGTTCCCTTTGAGCTGGGCCGGCCCTTAGGGCCGCCTTCGGATGCCGATATTCAACGTCGCGTACTGTCGGCCGCGCTTGAACTTTTTGAGGCGGCCCGGGGACCGGTGCTGGCCGATTTCCCCGATGAAAATGTCGGGCCAAAGGGTGAACATGATCCGGGCGCAGCGGTATGGTCATGTCCCATATCCCTGGCAGAACCATCAAAAGACCTCGCCGGCGATGAAGTGCTGGCATCC
>JAABSP010000098.1 GCA_011390345.1 Desulfobacteraceae bacterium | reverse complement strand
TCTTTTCGCCTATTGCACCCGAAACGGGTGTTTCCAGCGGTTTTCCCCCTCCTCGAAGAGGATGAAATCATTGCCGATATGGCGAACCGATACCCCGTCGATAAAGCTGCCGATCTTGACCATCCTTCCGTTGACCATGGCCATCCGGGCCACAGGGTCTTGGGCCCAGACCAGCGCCTGGATCAAAAAACGGGGATCGCTCCGCTGTTCCACCGTCTCAAACATCTGGGAGATCGCGGCCAGATCCTGCCGGGGGGAGGCCACCGGTTCGGGGGCAGGCAACGGCAGGGGATCGGCTTCTGCCGCTGCAATGTCCATTTCAAGATTCGGTTCAGGCAGGGCCGGCTCTCTCTTTTCCAGAGTGGTCCTTTCCGGAGTGATCTCTTCGAAAGCGGTCTCTTCCGCAGAGATCCGGCGCGCCTGCGGTTCCACCTGCTTCAGATCCGAGAGAGCGATTTTCGGCTCAGTTCGGGTCGGGTCGGATCGGATCGGGTCGGATCGGATCGGCTCGGTTCGGATCGGAACTTTTGCCGCTTCTCTTATAGGATTCTCCTGGGGGGACTTTTGTTGGGGAAAAACAGCCTTGGGTCTGTTCGCGACAAAGGGATTTGACGGGGCCGCTCTCCCTGTCTCCCCGGGAGCCGCGGCAGCTCTCGGCATCAACCGAGGTTTGGGGGTTTTTGAAGATTCTCTTGAAACCGGCTTCGACAGAGAGGCTGCCGCGGTTTCGAGCGCCGGTTTCGGCAGGGGCTCAGGTATCGGTTCGGCTTCTGTTTCGGAAGGTTTTGGCACCGCGGCCTTTTTCCCGGCCTTTTTCTCTTCCGGAGGGGACGCCTTCGGCTTTGCGGTCAGAAGCGGCCCCTGTGCCGAATCGGTTGAAGGACCCCAGGCATTCCATGCGGCCATTCCGCCTAGGGCAATCCCCATAAAAACAGCCGCGGCCACGATCTTTCCCACAAATCCAAGGCTTCTGTTCTTTGGCCCAAGTACCTGATGAGGGTCCACCAGCGGAAGGCTCCCCGGCTCGGACCGCTTCTCACTGCTGCCCCCCAGCCATGCTGGCCTATCGACCTTCTCCGAAGGCGCTGGGGAATTTTTCTCCAGTTTTTTCAATGCGTTTAATATGGAACTCATTTTTGGTTCCTCAATTCGATCTCAGCTCGACCTCAACTTGATTGAATCAGATGGGGAATCCCCAAGGTCTTCAGCTCGTTGTACAAAATGATCTTGGTGATGGGCCCCACCACCCCGTCAACGGTAACACCGTTGCGCTCCTGGATGATTTCCACGGCCTGGCGGAGCCGGTCGTCGTAGACCGGGCTGATGCCGATATCTGTAAAGCCGATCTGACCCATCAGCATCTTCAGGTTGACGATGTCGTCCGCATCGGCCTCCCGGGGCAGCACCCCGCCGAAATCGTAGAAATCCTTCCAGGGGATGAAGGCCATTCCGCCCCAGAAGCTCTCCACCTCGTGGGGCTCCGCGGCCACTTCGATCCCTTCGCCGCCTTTGAAGATGAGACGCCCCTCCTCGATCCGGCTCAGGGTGAGATAGACCGGCGCGATGTCTCCGGGCGGGTAGAGGGGGAAGATCGCGGGAAGATCGAGCCGGCGGATCAGGTTGAGGTCACCTTCCACCCGCTGAACCAGCATTCCGTTCTGCTTGGCCCCCAGCCGGAAGATGTCCTGGACATCCTCCATCCTGGAGAGGCTGGAACTGACCCCCGCGCCCGGATTCCAGAGATTCACCGCGGAACGCAGCGCGATCAGCCGGGATGCCCGGGGATCGGTCTGCATCAGATAATCTTCAAGCCCCAAAGTCGTCAGGGGCGTGGCCCGGGCCGGAGAGGGAGTGATCCGGGAGGGCTCCTCCTCGATTTCCGGCCTCTCATCGACCTCAGCCTCTGCCGCAAGATCCTCTTCAATCTCCTCGTCTGCGGATTCATCGGCTGCGGCCTGAGCCGTCTCTGCCGTCACTCGGGCCATCCCTTTCCCATCGATCGGGTCGCGGGTCCCGACTCCGGGAACATATTCCCCGGGCAGGTAGGCGATCATGAGGGCCAGCACCAGGGCCAGAAGACCCAGCATCAGGACCGCCCGATTGGCAATGGATACCCCTTTTCTCCGGCGCTCTCCCCTCCCGGCCAGCTCCCGGATCGCGGCCCGGGCCACCGGAGCGGTGATCTTGTGCCGGTTCATGCCGTAGGCCATCAGCAGGGTCCGGTCGCAGGCGATATTGATCAGCCGGGGGATGCCGTTGGCATATTTATAGATGGTCCAGTACGCGGCCGGGGTGAAGCGAACGACATTTTTCAAGGCCGCGATCTGGAGGCGGTGACGGATATACTCTCTGGTCTCGGCATAGTTTAAAGGGGTCAGGTGGCAGCTCAACGTGATCCTCTGCCCCAACTGGCGCAGCTCGTAGGAGTCGAGCATCTGCCCCAGCTCCGGCTGTCCCACCAGGATGATCTGTAGGAGCTTGCTGGTGCTGGTCTCCAGGTTCGACAGCAGACGAAGCTGCTCCAGAATCTCCATGCTCAGGTTCTGTGCCTCGTCGATGAGCAGGATCACCTTCAGTCCCTCGGCCTTCTTGACCATGAGAAACTCGTTGAGCCGGTCGATGAGGACCTTTGCATTGTCTGCGTCCGAGTCGATGCCGAACTCGTCGTTGATGGCCTTGAGCAGTTGGATGGAGTCGAGCTTCGGGTTGAAGATGTAGGCAGCCTCGGTCTCCTTGTCGAGATTCTCCAGAAAGACCCGGCAGAGGGTGGTCTTCCCCGTGCCCACCTCCCCGGTGATCTCCACGAAACCGTCCCCCTGGGAGACCGCATATGCAAGATGGGCAAGGGCCTCTTCGTGGCTCTTGCTCAAAAAGAGATAGGCCGGATTGGGAACGAGCTGAAATGGCCGCTCCTTGAAGCCGAAAAAATTCTTGTACATGGATCGTCCTTATGGATCGTCCTTACGTTTTGATGAACCGGACCAATGGAACTGGCAAAAGCCCATTTTCCGCAAAGGGCTATTTTCCAAATCGGTACAATTCATATCAGGAATCGCTCAATTTTTCAAACAATAGAAACCCTATCTTCGATTTACACTTGATATCATGGGCATCTGGGTATACAACATAAGAGTCAGAAGAACTAAAAAAGGAGATATGGGTTATGCCCCGCATTTTAGTGATAGATGATGACCGACAGATCCGGGAAATGCTGCTCCAGATGCTTGAAATCGAAGGATATGAGGTGATGGTGGCGCCAAACGGAAAAGAGGCGCTGAAGCTTCAGGCGCAGAATCCCGCGGATCTTGTGATTACCGATCTTATCATGCCGGAAAAGGAGGGGATCGAAACCATCAGGGAGTTTCAGGAGCGGTATCCAAAGACCGATATCATCGCTATTTCTGGCGGCGGTGTCGTGGGGCCGGAATCGTATCTGAAGATCGCAAAGAGCCTTGGCGCCAAAAAGACCTATGTCAAGCCGATCCGCAGAGAGGAACTTCTCTCGGGCATTCGGGAGGTACTCTCCCCGGAATAAGTGAAACCACGGGTCCGGAGTCCCCTGTATCAGATCCCGGTATGGCCGAACCCGCCCGCGCCTCTGGGGCTCTCTTCCAGTTTCCGGGCCGACTCCAGTCGGGCCCGGCAGACCTTCTGAAAGACCATCTGCGCAATCCGGTCCCCCCGGCAGACCGTGAAGGGCTTCTCCCCGAGATTGATCATCGGCAGCATCACCTCCCCCCGGTAATCCGCGTCAATGGTTCCGGGGGAATTGATCAGCCCGATGCCATGCTTTGCCGCAAGTCCGCTCCGGGGACGGATCTGGGCCTCATATCCCGGCTCGATCTCCATGGCAAATCCGGTAGGAATCAGCGCAATGCGGCCCGGCTCTATGATTATCTCCGATGCCACGGCCGCGCGGATATCCATCCCCGAGGCATGTTCGGTCATGTAAGACGGCAGGGGAATGTCTGCATCGGCCGATCGGAGCCGCACCACTTTTACCGTAAGATCCATCACTGCCATCTTGAAAAATCGATCAGCGTAAACATCAGCCCCTGGGGAGCAGGCCCTCGAAGGCCGTCTCATCCGACAGGGAGCCCAAAGCCGTCAACGCCATCTTTTCCCGGGGGAAGAGGGATCGGGCCAATTCCTGGATCTCATCGGCCGTGACCACCTCGATCCGGGCGATGACATCTTCCAGGGGGATATGGCGGCCGAAGTGGATCTCGTTCTGGGCAAGGCGCATCATCTGGCTGTCCGCGTTCTCTAAGGAGAGATAGATGCACCCCAATGTGTAGGATTTGGCATCTCTCAGCTCCGCTTGGGTCATGGGAGTTTTGCAGAGCTTTTCCGTCTCCGCTAAAATCAGCTCCGTTGCCAGGCGTGCGTTTTTCGGGTCCACCGCGGTGCAGATGCCGAACATTCCCGTGTCCACATAGCTGGTCATGTAGGAGTAGATGGAATAGGCCAGCCCCCGCTGCTCCCGGATCGACTGGAAAAGACGGGAACTCATGTTCCCGCCGAGCACCGTATTCATCAGGGAACAGGCATATCGCCTCGGATCGGTGATGGAAAGTCCGGGGCCCAAAAGAGCCAGGTGAACCTGTTCCAGATCCCGCGCATGAACCGCCAGGCTGGGATGGGCCTGGGGCTCGACCCGGGGCCCAAGTCCGCTGCCCCGGGAGATGGCGGAAAAGGCCGGGGCCACAGCATCGACAAAACGGGTATGCTCCAGATTGCCCACTGCCGAAATCAGAATTCGGTCCGGCTGATAGAAGCGTCCAAAGAAGTCCCGGATCGCCTCGGCATCAAATCCTTCGATGCTCTCTTCCGTGCCCAGAATGGACCGGCTCAGGGGATGACCCCGCCAGAAAGCCTCTTCTGCAAGCTGGTGGAGGTACTCCTCAGGGCTGTCCTCCACCATGCCGATCTCCTGGAGGATCACGGGCCGCTCCCGGTCCATCTCGACCGGATCAAAGACCGAGTTGAGCAGAATATCCAAAAGGATATCGACCATCGTATCGGTGTGCGCGTCCATCACTTTGGCATGGTAGCAGGTCGACTCCATAGTGGTGAACGCGTTGGTGTGGCCGCCGATCACATCAAAGGCCTTGGCGATCTCGTAGGCGGACCGCCGCCGGGTTCCTTTGAAGATCATGTGCTCGATGAAATGGGAGAGGCCGTTTTCCCGCTCCGACTCGTCCCGGGCCCCCACGTCGATCCAGACGCCCATGGAGACGGAGCGGATATGGGGGAGCTTCCGGGTGACGATCCGAATCCCGTTGTCCAGAGCTGTCTTATTTACCACCGGGCCTCTTCTTACCCTCATCCTTGTCGTTGTCTTCGAGAAGGACCTTGTGGCTCAGCCGGATCTTGCCGTCCTTGTCGATCTCCAGCACCTTGACCCGCAGGGTATCCCCCTCCTTGACCACATCCGTCACCTTCTTGACCCGGTGGGGGGCCAACTGGGAGATATGCACCAGGCCGTCGGTGCCGGGCATGATCTGGACGAACGCGCCGAAATCGGTGGTCTTGACCACGGTTCCCTCGTAGATGGCACCCAGTTCGGGCTCGGCCGCGATCTCCTTGACCCGCTCCTCGGCTGCATCGGCATCCTCCTTGGAGGTGGCTGAGACCTTGACGATTCCCGAGTCGTCGATCTCGATGCGGGTGTTGGTCTCGCTCTGGATCGCTCGGATCATCTTGCCGCCGGGGCCGATGATCTCCCGGATCTTGTCCGGGTTGATCTTGATAACAGTCACCTTGGGCGCATAGGGAGAGATCTCGTTTCTGGCCTCTTTGATGGTCTCCATCATCCGGTCCAGGATGTGAAGACGGCCCTTTCTCGCCTGCTCCAGTGCGCTTTCCAGGATCTCCCGGGAGAGTTCCTTGATCTTGATGTCCATCTGGAGTGCGGTGATGCCCTCACCCGTGCCGGCCACCTTGAAGTCCATGTCGCCGGTATGATCCTCGTCGCCGAGAATATCCGACAGAACCACCACATCATCCCCCTCTTTGATCAGGCCCATAGCGATGCCCGACACCGGGGTCTTGATGGGAACTCCGCCGTCCATCAGCGCAAGGCTGGCCGCGCAGATGGTGGCCATGGATGAGGAGCCGTTCGACTCCAGCACCTCGGAGACGATCCGGATCACATAGTCGAACTCCTCCCGGCTCGGCAGTACCTTTGCCACTGCACGGGTGGAGAGCGCGCCGTGGCCGATGTCCCTGCGGCTGGGCCCCATCATCCGCTTTGTCTCGCCCACGGAATAGGGCGGGAAGTTGTAGTGGAGCATGAATGGCCGGAACTCCTCGCCGCTCAGGGTCTCCACCCGCTGTTCATCCTGTCCCGATCCGATGGTCAGCACCCCGAGTACCTGGGTCTCGCCCCGGGTGAAGAGCGCACTGCCGTGGGGCCGGGGCAGAATTCCGACATCGCAGGTGATGGGCCGGACCTCGTCGAACGCGCGTCCGTCGACCCGCCGCTTCTCTTTCAGCACCAGATCCCGGCTCACCTGTTTCTCCAGGTCCTCCAGGATATCGAAGACCTCATTCCTGCGCTCGGCATACTCTTCGCCCAGGCCCTCGAAGGCCCGGATCTTGACCTCCCGGACAGTGTTGTTGCGCGGCATCTTCTCCGGAAGGGTCAGGGCATCATGAAGGGCATCCTTTGCGATCTCCGAGAGCTTGGCCGCCAGATCCGCATCCCGCTCCCGGGGGGCGAACGCCTGCTTGGGTACGCCCACGGCCTCCTTGAGCTTGGCCTGAAGGTCGATCAGGGGCTGGATGGCCTTGTGGCCGAAGCTGATCGCCTCGATCATGTCGGCCTCGGAGGCCATGTCCGCGCCGCCCTCCACCATCACCACACCGGTTTTGGAGCCGGCCATGATGATGTTGATGTCGCACTCGGCCCACTGGGATATGGCCGGATTGATCACGAACCTGCCGTCGATGCGGCCCACCCGAACGCACGCGATGGGGCCGTCAAAGGGGATATCCGAGATCTCCAGCGCGGCCGATGCCCCGGTCATGGCCAGGGTCTCGGGATCATTCTCCTGATCCATGGAGAGTACCGTCGCGATCAGCTGGATCTCGTTGCGGTACTCTTTGGGAAACAGGGGACGAATAGGACGATCAATGAGCCGCGCGGTCAGGGTCTCCTTCTCGCTGGGCCGGCCGATCTCCCTTCTGAAATAGTTGCCCGGAATCCGTCCCGCGGCATAGATCTTCTCCTGGTACTCCACGGTCAGGGGAAGAAAATTTGTCCCGACTCTCTCCTCTTTGGAAGAGACCACTGTCACGAGAACAATGGTTTCGCCGTAGCGAACCACCACAGAGCCCGAGGCCTGTTTGGCCATCTTGCCCGACTCGATGCTGAGCGGCTTCCCCCCCACATCTGCTTTGAATAGTATTTCCATAACTCTCTTCTTTTCTTATCTTCGCAGGCCCAACGTATCGATAATCGTTCGATAACGCTGGACATCCTTGTTTTTTACATAGTTGAGCAATCTGCGGCGCCGGCCCACGAGCATAAGCAGCCCCCGCCGGGAATGATGATCCTTCTTGTGGATCTTCAAATGCTCCGTGAGATAGGTAATCCGATGGGTCAACAGGCCGATCTGCACCTCGGGGGAACCCGTATCCTCCTCATGAAGTTTGTGCTGATCGATGATCGTTCTCTTCTCCTCCGTCGAAAAAACCACTTCCTTTTCCCTCCTGCATTAAAAAATTATTTTGACAAAAATCTCGACCGGATCGACAAAACCGGATCGACAAAACCGAAACCCGACCCCTTCATTAAACCATTACGGATGAAAAACACAACAATAATGATACTCCCGGGCCTCATTTTTTCGAGATAAGACAGCAAGAAGCCGATTTTTATCATCGACCACCTTGATCGGTACATCGGGCCGGGAAAGCCCTTCGGGTATGAACCCGTTGAGACGCTCTCCGTTGGCAATCCGCCGGGCAAGGGCTGCATCGGCCTGAAATCCGGCCATTCCTCTCAGGGCATCGGCCATGGGAATGAGCAGCTCCTGAAGCTCTTCTCTGTCTGCTGCAGCCTCCAGCCTCTCCAGTGTTACGGCCTCTTCCGCGGAAAAACCGCTGCTTCGGGTGCGGTGCAGCTCCTTTAGATGGCCCCCGGGCCCAAGAAGATCGCCCATGTCCGCACACAGGGTCCGGATATAGGTTCCCGAGGAACACTCCACCTCGAGCCGTACACTCGGGAGCCGGATCTCCGTCACCCGGATTTCATGGATCGTCACTTTCCTAGGCGGCTTTTGCACCGGTCTTCCCTGCCGGGCAAGGCGGTAGAGGGGAACCCCCTCATGCTTCAGGGCCGAATAGACCGGCGGGGCCTGCTCGATCTCTCCGGCAAATCCTTCTGCTGCAGCCATGATCCTATCGTCGGACAGATCAAAACCTTCCAGCGGAACCGAATCGATCACCGCTCCGGTCAGGTCCTGGGTATCGGTTCTGATCCCCAGCACCATCTCTGCGTCATACCGCTTTTGGTCCGAAAGAAAAAAGCGGGCAAGGCGCGTGGCCCCTCCGAAACAGCAGACCAGCACACCGGTGGCAAAGGGGTCCAGGGTTCCGGCATGGCCAGCCTTTTTTACCCCCAGGGCTCGCTTTGCCCGATTCAGGGCCTTGGCCGAACTGATCCCGGCCGGTTTATTCAGTATCAGTACGCGGTTCAACATTTCAAAAAAGCATCAGGTGATCTTCTCGGCAAGGTCAAACAGATCCTTCCGGATATCGCCTACCCGGCTTTCGATGTTGAATCCGGCCGCATCCCGATGGCCACCGCCGCCGAAATGGGCCGCTATCTCCGCCACATCCACGCTGCCGTCCGAGCGCAGGCTCACATGGTACCGCTTCGGGTACATCTCCGGGCCCCTGCCGTTCATATGCTCCTGGACGAGAGCGGCCACCCGCACATTCCGAATCCGACGTCCGTAATTGATCATCCCGTCCACATCCTCTGACCGGGTTCCGGTCTCGTCGAACATATCCCGGGTGAGGATCATCAGGGAGAGCTTTCCGTTGCATGAGATCTCCAAGGAGTCGAGCGCGAGGTTGAGCAGCTTGATCCGTCCTAAAGAATAGGTTCCATAGACATTTTTGGCCACCGTATAGGGGTCCGCGCCCCGGGCCACCATCTCGTCGCAGATGGAGAAGGCCTCTTTGTTGGTGTTGGAGAAGCGAAAAGAGCCGGTGTCGGTAAAAATCCCGGTATAGATGGCGGTGGCCAGGGCCTCGTCAATAAAAAGACCGGCCCTCTTGATGATTCGATAGACGATCTCCGCGGTTGCGCAGGCGGCCGTATCGATGAGATGCATCTGGCCGAACCGGGTGTTGGTGATGTGATGATCGATATTGACGACGGCCGGGAGTTGCTGCACCGCATCGGCATTCTTTCCGATGCGGATGATGTCGCCGCAGTCGAGGATCACCGCAGTGTCGAAAAGGTGGATGTCTTCGATGCGGGAGCGAATCCGGTTGACCGAGGGCAGAAACCGGTAGACCGCGGGGATGGGGCTTTCGTTGAACAGGGTGGTCCGGATGCCCAGAGCATTCAGGGCAATGCCCATGGCCAGCAGGGATCCGATCGCGTCGCCGTCCGGAGAGAGATGAGAGGCAAGGAGGACATGATCGCTACTTTTCAGGTGTTGAATGATCCGGTTCATGACCATTGTCTATCGCCTTGAGCAGATTGTCTATCCGGGATCCATAGTCAAAGGATTCATCGTAGAAGAATTTGAGATCCGGCATATAGCGCAGATCGAGCTGTTCTCCCAGGGAGCGTTTGATGTAACCCATGGCCCGGGCAAATCCCTGATCCGCCTCCTCCGGGGTTCGGACGCCGCCCGTGATGCAGTAGTAGATCCGGGCATTCTTCAAGTCCTTCGACATCTCCACATCGGTGATCACCGCGGCCTCGATTCTCGGATCGCTGATCTCCTTTTTCAGGATGTCCGACAGGGTCCGCTGAATCAGGCCGCTCACTCTGTCTGCCCTGGTATAGGATTTCATATATTGAAGATCTCCATATCCGTCTCGATGATCTCGGCCAGCCCCAAATCTTCGGCAAAATTGAAGATCTTGTCGAGCTTGGCATTGATCACCTTCCGGTCGTTTCCGACAAGAGAAAAGCCGATCTCGGCCCGATGGTGGTCGTCATTTGCGCCCACTTCTGCCACCGATGCATTGAAGTTGTTCCGGAGACGGGCCACAACCGACTTGACTACCTTCCGCTTCCCTTTCAGGGAGTTGCAGTCGTGAAGACGGAATATGACAATGCCGACGCCGACTACCATGCCGGCCCTTTCCCTCTTTTTTCCTTACGGATCATAGCACCGTTTTTCATCTGTCTCACAGCTCGGGCTTGATCTCTTCCATGTAGTAGCATTCGATGACATCGCCCATCTTGACATCATTGTAATTTTCGACATTGATACCGCACTCGTACCCGCTGGCCACCTCTTTGGTATCCTCTTTGAATCGCTTCAAAGAAGCGATCTTGCCTTCGTAGAGGACCACGCCCTCCCGGAGAAGCCGCACCAGCCCGTTCCGCTCGATTTTGCCGCCGGTAACATAGCAGCCGGCAATGGTTCCCACTCTGGGCACATGGAAGGTCTGCCGCACCTCGGCTCTGCCCAGCACCCGCTCTTCGTAGGTGGAGGACATCATGCCCAGGATCGCATCCTGAACATCCTTGATCGCGTTGTAGATGACATTGTAATACCGGATATCGACATGCTCCTCGGCCGCCATCGCATCCACCTTCGCGGCCGCACGGACGTTGAAGCCGATGATGATGGCATCGGAGACCGCAGCCAGAGAGATGTCCGATTCGGTGATGGTTCCGGTTGCGGCATGGATGACGTTGATGGCCACCTCATTGTTGGAGAGCTTGATCAGCGACTCCTTCAGGGCCTCGATGGAGCCGTGGACATCGGCCTTGATGATCAGGTTGAGGTCCTTGACCTCCCCCTCCTGCATCTTCTCGAAGAGCTTGTCCAGGCTGAGCCGGCTCGTCTTGGCCAGTTCCACGGAGCGCTGTTTCTGCACCCGGTGATCGCTCACCTGCTTTGCGCTCTTCTCATCTTCCAATACCACCAGCTCGTCCCCCGCGTTGGGAACCCCTGAAAGCCCGAGAATCTCCACCGGAATGGAGGGGCCGGCTTCATCCACGGCCTGTCCCAGATCATCGAGCATGGCCCGGATCTTGCCGTAATGGATGCCGCAGACCACCGAATCTCCGGCATGGAGGCTTCCCTCCTGCACCAGAATCGTGGCCACAGGGCCCCGGCCCGCATCGAGTTTTGCCTCTACCACATAGCCGACCGCATGCTTTTCCGGGTTGGCCTTCAGCTCCAGCACCTCGGACTGGAGCAGAATCATCTCCAGCAGTTCTTCGATGCCGATGTTCTGCTTGGCCGAAACCTTGACAAAGATGGTGTCGCCGCCCCAGTCCTCGGGAACGAGCCCCTGCTCTGAAAGCTCCCGGTAGACCCGGTCCATATTGGCGTTGTTCTTGTCGATCTTGTTGACCGCAACGATGATGGGAACCTGGGCGGCCCGGGCATGGTTGATGGCCTCGACCGTCTGAGGCATGACGCCGTCATCGGCCGCGACCACCAGCACCACGATGTCGGTGACGGTCGCGCCCCGGGCGCGCATCGCGGTGAAGGCCTCGTGTCCCGGGGTATCGAGAAAGACCACCTGGCCGCTGTCGGTCTCGACATAATATGCCCCGATGTGCTGGGTGATCCCGCCGGCCTCGTGATCCGTGACTCTGGTCTTGCGGATCATGTCCAGAAGCGATGTCTTGCCGTGGTCCACATGGCCCATGATGGTCACCACCGGGGGCCGCAAGGTCAGCTTCTCGGGATCATCGTGTTCGGCCTTGATCAGGGTCTCTTCTTCAAAGGAGGCCCGCTCCACCCCATAGCCGAACTCGGCCGCCACCAGGATCGCGGTTTCGAAATCGATGGTCTGGTTTACCGTCACCATCATCCCCTGTCCCATCAGCTTCATGATGATGTCGTTGGCCTTGATGCCCATCCGCTTGGCCAGATCCGACAGCATGATGGTATCATCGATCTTGATCCGGCGCTTGATGGCCTTGGGGGTGGTGATCTGGGTCTTCTGTGAAGGTGCGGGTTTGGCCTTCTGGCCCTTCCTGCCCCTTCTTCCCCTTCCGCTGTTCGAGTAGAGGTCTTTTCCCTCCACCACTTCCTTGCGCTTGAAGGAGATCTTCTTCTTGGCCCAGCGGTTCTCCTTTTCGCCCTTCTCTCCCCGCTCGGTCTTTCCCTTCTGTTCTTTGGCCGCAGCCGTCTCTTCGGTTGCCTCGACCGCTTTTTTCCCTTTTTTCCGCTTTTGATCTTTGGATTCGGCTTCGGCCTTTTTCTCGGTCCCGGAACCTGAATCAGAAGATGCGGCAACCGCATCCGTCGTCTTCTCGGTTTTGGCCTCAGGCGGCGGCTCAGGGGGCAGCTTGATGATTCTGGCCGGCATATCTTTTTTGACTTTCTTTCTCTTCTTCTTTTTGGAAGACTCTTTGGCCGGCTTCTCCGGTTCGGCCTTGCCCTTCTCCTCTGTTTCCGATTTTTTCGAGGATTTTTCCCCTGGATCGGACGTTTCATCGGCCGATTCCCGGGCATCATCTTCCGAAGCTGCCGCAGTTTCCGGCACATCCGGCTTCCCGGCTTCAGGGTTCGGCTTCTCCGCTTCCGGAGCCTCAGTTTCGGCCTCGGCCGCTTTCAAGTCCTCCAGCGGGGCTTCCGATGATGCCTCGGCAGGCTTCTCTTCCGGCGCTGAAGGCAGAGCGCTCTCATCTGCCTCTTTTCCGGTCTCGGCCGCAGCAGCCGGCTCTTCCTTTTCCGATTCCGGGGGAACCGGCTTTTGAATGATCACAGCAGCCCTATCAGCAGACTTCTTCGCCTTTTTGGGCTGTGCTTTCCCTTTCGGCTTTTGGCCGTTCTCCGGTTCTCCGGCTTCCGCGGGAGGAGCTTCCGGAGCCTTTTTTGCGGTCTCGGCCATCTCTTCTGCCGACCCCGCTTCCGGCTCCGAATCCGTTACAGGCCCTGCGGCTTTCCCCGGAGCTGCTTTCGCTATTTCTGATTCTGCTTCTGCCAGATCTGACCCGGTCTCTTCCGGTCCGATTGCATCAGGGGGCTCTTCCGGCTGCACCTCAGTTTCGGCCTCAGTCACAGTTTCAGGCGACGTTGCCTCGGCCTCTTCGGTATCCTCCGAAGCCGCGTTTTCCTTTGCAGTATCCGCCTGCCCCTTTGCCGGCCGTTTCCGACGCCTGCGGATCACCGTGGGTTTCACACGGGTGGTATCCGCTCCATCGGCTGTATTGCCGAGCAGATGCGCCTTGATCCGGTCCACTGTCTTATCATCGAGCGAACTCATATGACTCCTTACGGAGATCTCCATGTCGCTCAACTTGTCGAGCAGCGCCTTGTTCTTCATATTGAGATCCCTGGCAAGCTCGTAAACTCTGATATTTGCCATCCGTCCCCCTTGCTGCGATCTATTCACGTATATTCCCGTTTATTCGGCCGTCTCTTCAGGGGCGCTGTCCTGGGAACCCTCATCGGCTTCATCCGTTTCATCCGTTTCACCCGCTTCTTCCGGGAGATTTGCTGCATCGCTCTTCTCCTCCACGTCGGATTCTCCCCCCTGAACATCTTCCTCTTCTATCTCCTGGCTTTCCGGCTCGATCTTTCCACCGCTTTGAACAAATGCTTCGGCAACGGCAACCAGTTCCGTGGCTGTATCCTCCTCCAGCCCTCGAACCCGAAGCAGATCTTCGACCGTGGCTTTGCTCACCTCTTCGGCCGAATAAAACCCTTTCTCATACAGGGCATCGGCAAGGCTGATCCCCACTCCGGGCAGAGAGATCAGGGATTCATATCCCGCTTTCATATCTCTGCTGTACCGGCTTTCGCTCTTCACATCGAGCCGCCACTTGGTCAGCTTGGACGCGAGCCGGACGTTCTGGCCCTTGCGGCCGATGGCCACTGACAGGTAATCGTCCGGAACGATCACCTCCATAGAGCGGTTCTCCTCGTCGATGATCACCCGGGAGATTTCGGCCGGGGCCAGCGCGTTGCAGACAAACTTGGCATGGTCGATGTGCCAGGGGATGATATCGATCTTCTCTCCCCGCAGCTCCTGGACCACGTTCTGCACCCGGCTCCCCTTCATGCCGACGCATGCCCCGACCGGATCGATGTCCGAGTCGTTGGACGCGACCGCGAACTTGGAGCGGCTGCCGGCCTCCCGGGAAGCGGCCATGATGGTGACGATCCCCTCGCTGATCTCCGGAACCTCGGTTCTGAAGAGCGCGGTGAGAAACTGGGGATGGCTTCTGGAGAGGATTACCTGGGGCCCCCGGCTGTCATGGCGGACCTCCAGGATGTAAGCCCGGATCCGATCTCCCCGCCGGTAGACCTCCCGGGGAATCTGCTCCCGATCCGGCAGCAGCCCTTCGGTGTGGCCCAGGTTGACTATGAGATCTCCGTTTCGCTCAACCCGCTGGACAATGCCGTTGATGATCTCGCCCTTGCGCTCGATAAAGGTAGAGTAGACTGCATCCCTTTCCGCATCCTTCATCTTCTGGATGATCACCTGCTTGGCGGACTGAGCTGCGATCCTGCCGAAGCTGCTGGTGTCCATCTTGGTGCCGAGGCTGTCGCCATACTCACATTCCGGGTCGAGCTTCTTTCCTTCGGCCATCGAGATATGGGTCTCGGGGTCCGTCACCTCCTCGACAACCTCCCGGAACTGGAAGACCTCGATCTCCCCGGCCCCTTCGCTGTATTTGACCTCGATGTCGATCCGGCTGCCGTACCGTTTTCTGGCGGCCGACCGCAGCGCCTCCTCCAGCGCGCTGACGAGGATCTGGCTGTCGATCCCCTTGTCCCGGCTCACCTGTTCGATGACACGTTTTATATCTGTAATAAACATTTTTTTAGCTCACCCCGTTGTAATCCACCAGCCGGGCCCGGGCGATCTGCGAAAGAGGGATATGAACGGTTCCCTTCTGTGTATCCAGCACCACCCGATCCTCCGCGATCCCTTTTATTGTGCCCGTAAAGTTTTTCTGCCCGTCCAACGGTGTCACGGTTCTGATTTTGGCCTCATTCCCCTTGAACCGATCATAGTCGGCCGGCCGCCCCAGGGGGCGATCCGTTCCCGGGGAAGAGACCTCCAGCCGATAGGCCCCGGCATCCTCCAGGCTCACATCCAGAAGATCCCCCAGCTCCCGGTTCACCTGGACACAGTCTTCCAGCCTCACGCCGCCGGGCCGGTCGATATAGATCCGGAGAATCCGTCCCCCCGGCTCCCGCTGATACTCCACATGTACCAGCTCCATCCCCAGAGATTCGCAGAGGGGTTCGGCAAGATCAATGGTTTTTTCGATGATCATCCGGGCCTTCTCCGGGGTGATCCTTGCCGATTCTTTGCTCCCGGAGCCTTTTTTTCCGGTCTCTTTTCTTCTTTTTGCGCCCATACGATTCGTTTGCTGTTGATCTGCTTTCCGGCTGTATCCATCCCGCTGTTTCGGGCCCCATGTCTCAGGGCTGCCGCTTCAAATCCGCGCCTGGTGGAAACCCCCTGAACCCAAAAAACAAAAACGGGCAGCCGCCCGTTTTCGAGATCGTAAACCTTTTATCGCAGTGAGTCTTCAGTCGGTTATTATCGTCATAAATAAAACCATTGCGTTGAGATTATCTCGAATCATCGTCTCGTAATAAAAGGTCTACCCAAACTCAAGGGTCTTAAAAAAGGCGGCCACATTCTATCAGGCCATCTCCGGATCGAACCCTTTCCAGCGACTTCCTTTTGGAGCGGGCAACGAGACTCGAACTCGCGACACCAAGCTTGGGAAGCTTGTACTCTACCAACTGAGCTATGCCCGCTCTTCAACTGGGAGACTATAAAGCAAGCCGCTTTTATTGTCAACCGGATTTTCACAAATTGACCGACAATTTTTTGCCCTCTGAGCACTTTTGTCCCCGGCTCATCGCCAGGACATATAGAGGACCAGACCGATGAGGCAGACGCCGAGCCCCGCGCCCGCATAGGCATCATAGATGCCGGAGGTCATCCCGCCGTAGATCCCCCCGGCAATCGCGCCCAGCCCCATGAGCAGCCCCAGAACCGTAGCCCCGGTAATCCGTAATCTTTTGGCCGGCCGCTTCGCTTTTTTTTCTCTTTTCGACATATTCTCTTATTCCACTCCGCTGCTTTCATCATGACTTTCAACCGAAGGGGTCCGGTTCTCCATTCCATCCCGGATCTGTTCCAGCACCAGCGTCATCTTTGCCATTTCGGCCCGGAGATCGCTCAACTGACCGATGATGTTCTCCTCATCCTCGGGAATCTGGGTGGGTCTTCCGTAGCTCGTCCCGATCAGGCGGGAGATGTCATCCAGGCGGATGCCGAGGGTGACGATCAGATAGAGCAGGAGGATATAGGCCAGAGCGCTCTCTCCCCAGTACAGGAAAAAATGGCCGAAGAGGAGCATGGCCAGAAAGACAAGGCTGGTAACAAGATACGGATTTGCGGCAGATCGCTTTGCAGGCTGCCCCTGTCTGTCGAGTTTCTTTTTTTTGATCATTATCTGAAGATATGCTTGACTGCGAGATGGTCGAACTCGGATCGTTTGGGCCGAAACGCGACCATAGCCATTGCCGAGACCGCGATGAAAAGATAGAGGGTCTGCGGAGTGTCCCCCAGGAGAAAGAGCACAAGGCCGTAGATTCCTATGCTCTCTGCAATCGCGTTGGAGATGATCACCACAGAGGTGTATTTCCCCAGAAAAAGCTGGCGGTTGATCACCGGTTTCGGGCCTTTGCGGTCCGTAATCGTGCCCGACGGCCCCGGAGAGAGCAGGGAGCGGCGGATATAATAGATGATAAAAAGCTCCAGGGCCGAGACGGCCATAAGGATCATTCGGAGAGAATCCATGGGAAATCCCTCGGATACCTGTGGACCGAGGGCGGGACGCAGCACATGTCCCATGAAAAGATAGATCACCAGCGCACTGATCAAGGCGCCCCAGATGATCCAAAGAACGGTAAACTGCTTTTCCACATTCCTCTTCAGATCGTTTTTTCCCGGCATGTTGGCTCCTGTATAAAAAGCGGCTTTGGCTTCAGGCCGCGATTGGATTCCCGAAACAGCTTTCATCATCCTGGATAGAATAGTATCCCATCTGTGGGGTTCGGTCAATCGCGGAAATCGGCATTGTGACGTCTCTCCTCTTCTTTGGTCAATTTTGAATAGGAAAATTCGAAAGGCTCAAACAAATGAAGAGAAAAGAAGGTTGAATATAGAACAGCCGTTCAGGCAACAGCGATTTCAAACAGAATTTTATCATAATTTACAATCGGTTTCAATTCTCTTTCCGACCCGGGATTTTTTTGGATATCGACAAGCCCGACCTGCTCAAGAAATCGAATATCTGTCGAAACATTTTTTATATCCCGCCCTATGATTTTTGACAAATGGCGGACAGATGAGGGTTTCTCCTTTTTAATGGCTTTTAGGAGTTCAAGCCGTCTGGGAGTCACCGCTTTTCGGAAAGCCTCGACACTTGTAAACCAGACGCCTTTTTCTTTTTTGACCGACTTCCCCTCTTCAAGGGTCCTGCCGATTTCAACAAATTCATTCAACGCTGTTTCCAGGTCTTTTATTCCGACGCTGACTTT
>JAABSP010000037.1 GCA_011390345.1 Desulfobacteraceae bacterium | reverse complement strand
GAAAGCTCTCGCCCGTCGGCGATATGATTCGCTTCAAAGGGGGAGATACGGTCTATTTCTTCATATTTGTTCAGGAATCGGAAAAAGCCGGCGAATATCTGAGAAAGGAAGGATGGGAGCTGATCGAGGGCATCGACGATGAGGCATTTTCAACCTCCGTATGCCATCTGAGCTGAGGAAGAATCGATCCTTTGGCAGCAATGATAGAATGGTGAAGAAAAAGACCGGGGAGCTGAACAAGAGCAACAAGGATCTTCTCCGCCTCCCATAGGACTCCTCCCTCACAATGATCCGGGAAAGGGTGGTCTTGCCGTGGCCGTTTCTGCCCACAAGGCCACCCGCTCCCTGGAGTTGATCTTGAAGCTGATCATCGATGGCTTATCTTTTTTCTCACAGCCGATGAATAAGAGGTTACCGGATCTCCTGAGAGAAGAGGCGATGGTAGATATCCGATATATAGACGATTCCTACAGGCCGATCATTTTGAAGAATCGGCAGGCGGCGGTATCTGTTTTTGACCATCCGGTCCAAAATCACCATGATATGGTCATCCATTGAGGCCCCGATCACATTCCGGCTCATGATCTGGTGGACTTTTTTGTCCTTGAATTTTTCGATCAGTATATTCAACTGCCCTTCCCACTTGAGTTCTTCGCTGTTGATTCCGAAATTCAAAAAATCGGGCCTCAGGTGGTAGAGAATGTCGAACATTGAGACTACCCCCACCAGCTTCTTCAAATCATCGATCACCATTACGCTGACCGTCTTGTAGCCCGTTTTTCGGATTGTTCCCCGGGATATCTTTTCAATGGCTTTACCGGCAGGGTCTTCCTGATGGATTGTTTCGAACTCGGTCACCATAATGTCTTTTGCATGTAGTGTCATCTTTTTTCCTCTTTTTTTTCGGTTAAAATGTTGAGAGCGTTCAACCTCCCCTATAACAATTTCAGGAAGACAGGTCAATCATAGCCTACCGAGGGTTGCCAAATCCGAAAAAGGCATCTCAATGGCAGAGCTGGGGGATGCCATGTCAAGAAAAGGGGGGAGGTCGATGAAATGGCAACCGATCAGCTCGAAGATGCGGCATAAAGGGAGGAAATTCAGGGGGGCGATCTGAACGCTCTCTTTTCCATCATTCAATAATCGAATAATTCCGCCGGACAAAGTCCTTGGGAAAGGCGTTGAAGTGCCACCATTCGATCCGCAGAACATGCCATCCCGCATCCCGCATGGCATTTCGTAAGATTATTCGGTTTCCGTACTGCTCCCGGGTCAGCTCTCCGGTGTTAAGATAATCGGTCTCCAGCGCCGGCTGCGCCAGGGGCCCGAAATAGTCCAGCGGGGTTCCCATATCGACCTCTTCTCCGGTCTTCACATCATACAGCGTCACATCCACGGCCGCGCCGTAGTTGTGCATGGAGCCGCCTTTGGGATTGGCCACATACCGCTGCATCGGCGTGTTTTCCACCAGGACCCACATCTTCCGCTGCACGGACCGGGGCCGGAGCGCATCCCCCACCAGAATCCGCAGGTTCGGAAAGCGTCTCTGCAGGATCCGGCTCGCCCTTGCCAGCTTTTCTGCGGCCTCGGGCCGGAGATAGGCTTCATTGAAATCGCCGTAGACGCTTGCGCCCATGAAGTTGTCCCGGCTTGCATATTTGAGGTCCACGATGATGGAGGGGTCGAGTTCCCGGACATTGACCAGCCCTTCATCAATCAGCCGTTTTTCCAGTGGTGTCACAATCCTTTCCCCCGGCGCGTCCGATAAGGTTCGAATCGGATTTTCAGGGGGGTCGATCCCCTGCGCGGATGTAGGAGAAGCCAAAAGATAAAAGATTCCCATTGAAAGTAGCACTGTCCCTGCGATCATCGCCGCTGTTTTGAAAGCCATTTAAACCCCGCATTATAGATGATGTTGTGTCCTCCGTCAAACAGATAGATCGTTGCATCGCCGGATGTCCGGCTGAAGGCTACCGACAGCCCGGCCTCTTCAAAGAGCGGATGCTTTTCTGCCTGCCCCTCTAAATCTTTGGGCAGGGATTCGGTACTGTCAAGGGAATCGATGTCGGCCTCGGAGATCCGATCCTTCTCGTCTGCCAGCACGTTGAATGCCCGGATCGCATGGGAGGGGGGAACGAAATGATCCTCGATTCCGCCGCTGATGAAGACCTTCACACCCTTTCCCCGCGCATTCTCCAGGTAGGATGACGGGCTCCGTTTCCGGCATTCCTCTGCCGCGTTTTCATCCGCGTCCGGCTTTCCCCCGCAGGAGGCTTCGATGTCGTGCTTGTAGTGCTGGGTATAGGAATAGGAGGATTTGATCACGGTCTTGTACCAGTCGTTCAGGTCATAGACCGGAACCCAGGCGAGGGCCGCGGTAAATTTTTCCGGATAGCGGCCCGCCATCACCAGGCTCATCATGGCCCCGCCCGAAAACCCGGCCAGATAGATCCGATCTTCATCCACGGGCGCGTTCTCTTTGGCATAGGCCAGCGCATCCAGAACATCCTTCACCGCCTTTTCCGATCCGGTCGCGTCGATGTTGTCGAAATCTCCCCGGTAGTTGGGGTGGATGAAGATCCAGTCGTTGCGAACCGCAAATAGGCCGTAGGGGATGCCGTAGTGCTGGAGATAGTCCGCGCTCCAACTGTGGAGCACCAGCAGCAGCGGCTTTTTTCCCTCGGTTCCGGAATGGTACCAGAGGGCCGGCTGATCCTCTTCTTCGTCCTTTCTCGAAATCGAGATATCCTCGATCTCGGGCGCGGCCTTTTTCCAGGCGGCCCGTTTGGGCATCTCCTGGATGGGAAGGCCAGCAAACTGGGTAAAGGAGGTGTACTCCGGAACCAGTTTCAAATCTGATTCTTCGGCTCCTGATGTGGGAGGGAGGAGGAGAATCGTACAGAAGCAGATCAGGAAAAGGCGGAAGATCTTTCTTCGGTCTGAAATCACCATGATAATATCCTCATTTTTGAAGTTCTCATGCAAATATCTCTCTTGCGGCCGGAATCCGCCGGATAAGCAGTATGGGAAGAAGGGAAAGAATGAAGATGGTCGATGCAAAGACCGGAATCCCGATCCAGAGGGGAAGGGCCGCGCCGAGAAAGTTGGTGTGGTCGATGATGAATCCGAAATAGCCGTCCCGCAGGATCTCCAGCACCAGGGCATGGATCAGATAGACCCCGAAGACGCTGATCCCGATCTCCTGTAATATCTTGGGAGAGTTGAAACGGATGATCTCGACGCCGTCCCCTCTGGTCTCTTTCCGGGTGTAGAAGATGCTTTTGATCAGCAGAAACAGGGAGACGCTCATGACCACAACCGTGATGCTGTAATACTTGTAGAAGAAGGGATGGAACTCTCCCGCGCTCCGGCTCATGAAAAAGGTGCCGAAAATGGTTCCGGCAGCCCCCATAAGAAAGACCAGAACCAGCCCGGAAAGCCCCGGAGCGGATCGGGTTTTCCACTCCTTCAGCACATAGCCGAGAAGAAAGTATCCGGAGAGCCGGACCGGAGAATAGTCGTTCATATCCGGAGAGAAATAGGTGCTGAATTCCAGCGGCAGGTCCAGGATCGGCAGCAGGGATGCCCAGAAGAACCAGAGTCCAATGAGAGACCAGACATGCCTTTCCTGGACCCGGTTCAGAAAGGCGCCGGCCGCGGGCGCGAAGAGGTAGAGGACGATCAGCATGTAGATGAACCAGAGGTGGTAATAGATCGGCTCCGTCAGGATCATGGTGAAGAAGCGGTAGAGGGGCAGGTCATCCCCCTTCCAGTAGATCCGATAGAGGAAATAGATCGCGCTCCAGGCCAGAAAGGGGACGAGGATTCTTCGGACCCGGACCCGAAGGAACTCAAGCAGGGGCCGTTTTCCCGCGCCCGAGAGCAGCAGTGCGCCGCTGACCATTACAAAGAGGGGGACGCACCACCGGGAGAGGGAGTCGTAGATGTTGCCGGTCCACCATTCGCGGGAGCCGGTGAAGGGGACGAGATAGGACGCGGAGACATGGAGGATGATGACGCCGAAGATGGCGATGATCTTGAGGAGGTCGGCCCATAAAAGGCGGATTTTCGTTTCGTTCATACTGCCATTATATACCATTCGCCTCCGAGATCCAACTTTTGGATGAAACCGTATAAATTTCTACATCGATCTCGTTTTTTGTGATATCCATTCAGGAAAACCGGAACCGGAAGGCCCTTTAAACGATAGCGGAAAAGGGATCATCTCAGGAAACGCAGGAGCAGGCATGGACAAATCTTCGGAGAAAAAAATCTTCATCAGCAGGGACCAAGGGAGCGATGCGTCGCCTTTGGAACCGGTCGATCCGATTCACATCCTGCACCTGTCGGATCTCCATTTCGGGGATCTCGGGAATGCAAAGAACTGGTACGATCAACTGGCCGAGGATCTGATCAATGAGCTGGATATCCAGCGGCTGGACGGGCTGATCCTTTCCGGAGATATCGCCAATTACTCGGAGCCGGAGGAGTATGGGGCAGCGGAGCATTTTCTGGGGGAGGTGTGCCGGGAATTTGCCCTGGAGTCGGCGCAGGTGGTCATTGTCCCCGGCAATCATGACGTGAACTGGAAGCTGGCCAGAAAGGGGTACAGGCTTGAAGATCGGGAGGATTGCGAGGAGGGGTTGAAGGAGGGATTGTTCATCGAAGTTGGTGACGATGTGGTCCGGCTTCGGGAGGAATCCAAGTATCGAAAGCGGTTCGACCACTTTGGGAAATTCTACCAGTCCGTCAAACGCGAGCCCTATCCGACGGAATATGCGGATCAGGTGACGCTGCACCATCTGCCCGCGCAAAACCTGCTGATACTTGGCCTTAACTCCGCCTGGAATATCGACCACCATTTCACATCCCGTGCGGAGATCTGCCCGGATGCCGTCAGCAACGCGCTGAGGATGATCCGGCGGAAATACGACGAAGCCTTGAAGATCGCGGTGTTTCACCATCCGCTGATCAGCCCTTTCGAGGATCGGCTCAAGGATCACGGCTTCATGGATCGTCTTGCCGGGGCCGGATTCCGGCTGGCGCTGCACGGCCATATCCATAAGGCGGAGACGAATCTGTATGCCTATGATGTGACCGCAGACGGCCGGAAGCTCCATGTGGTCGGCGCGGGAACTTTTGGTGTGCCTGTGGAGGAGTGGACCCCGGGGCATCCGCTGCAATACAACCTGCTTCGGTTTGAAAAGGAGCGCCTGACCGTAGAAACCCGTTGCCGCCGGGAACTCAACGGCACATGGCGGGCCGATGCCATCTGGAATACCGGGAAAGGCAAAGATCCGCTGCCCCGGTATTTCATCGACTTTCCGGGATGGTCTCCCCGGGCTCCGGGTTCAGGGAATCGGGAGCGAAAGGGGAAGGGGGCTGACGGAAGATCGGAAGCGGATGCTTCAGATGGGTCGGCTTCCGGAAAGGATGCGGCCTCTGAAGCCGAGATCGACGCCTACTGCAAAAAGGCCGAATCGCTCCACGAATATCTTCCGGTTGCAGGCTTCCGCACCCGTCTGCGGGTTCCCATCCGGATCGAGGATATCTATGTCGCGCTGCGCGCGGTGATCGACCTTCGGGCAACAGGTGAATCCTGTTTTGCCGATGCCGAGGATGCGGAGGCGAAGTGTCTTGGCCGGGGCGACGGCATGGAGATCTCCGTTGTGGACGCCTTTCACGAATCGGAGCGGCTGAAGCGTCGGGGGATCGTGATCCTGGGCGATCCGGGCTCGGGCAAGACGACCCATCTGCGCCGGCTGATGCTCTGGTTTCTGCGGGGCGGAAAGGAGCAGTTGGGCCTGCCGTCGGAGATGATCCCGGTCTTTCTGCCGCTGCGGGATCTTCGGGATCTGGGGAAAGGGCTGGATGCCTTTATCCAGGAGCAGCTCGATCTGCCGCATCTGGAAACGCCCCCGGGTTTTGGCGAGCGGCTGTTGAGGCGGGGAAATCTGCTGCTGCTCTTTGACGGTCTGGATGAGGTGGCCGATCCGAAGCAGCGTGGGCTTGTTTCCAAGTGGATCGATGAGGCACTGCTGATTCATGACAGATGCCGGTTCATGGTCACCTGCCGCTTTGCGGGATATACGGATGCGGCGCGGTTGAGCCCGGCCTTTCTGGAGATGCACATGCGGCCCCTGATGACCGATCAGGCCGAAACCTTCATCTGCAACTGGTACAGAAGCGTGGAGGTGGGGCTTTCATCCGATCCGGATCAGGCGAAGATCATTGCAGAGGATCGGGCCAAAGATCTGATCGAACGGCTTCGGCAACCGGAGTTCCGCTCCCGCCGGGTCTTCGAGATGACCCGGAATCCGCTGCTCCTGACCAATCTCTGCCTGGTGCATCGGGATCGGGGGAACCTTCCCCGTAAACGGGCAAGGTTGTATGAGGAGTGCATCGATGTGATGCTGGAGCTGTGGCGGACCGCGATCGGCTTCAAATCCCGGGTGACCGCGGAATCGGGGCGGCGGGTGCTACAGCCGGCCGCGCTGTGGCTGCACGGGGAGGAGGGGAGAACCCGTGCAAAGGCCGAGGAGATCGCGCCGGTGATCGAGTCAACCCTGCAGGCGGTGGGGTGGCCCCACGGCGATGCAGTGGAATTTCTGCGGGCGGTGCGGGATGACAGCGGACTGAAGTAAAGCCGTAGCGGTGAAGAGTATGGGTTCATGCATCTGGGGTTTCAGGAGTATCTTGCTGCGCGGGAGATCTGGCGGCGGCATCTTTCGAGTGATCCGTCTGCGCTGAAGGATCTTGCGGGTCAGTTCGGAAAGAGCTGGTGGCAGGAGGTGATCCTGCTGCTGCTGTCGCTTCAGGAGGTATCGCTCTTTGAGCCGCTGATGCAGGAGGTGGTGAAATCCCGTGCGTTTGTGGCGCATTCGGATCTGGTGGAGATGTGTCTGGATGATGCGGCCGAGGTTTCTCTTTTGCCATTTACAGAGCTGTTGAAAGTCGATCCCGGGAAGCAGCGGGATCTCTGGGAACGTCAGTACACGGCGCTGCAGGTGATCCGGCGTTGGGATGAGGGGATATTTGATCGGATTGGCGAAGGTCTTCGGAAGCATCCCTATGAAAAGATCCGGAAGCTGATTGCTGAAAGAATGGATCAGGCGAGACAGAAGGTGATCCGTCCGGAGCCGAGCGGGTATGAGCTGGTGCTGATTCCGGGGGGAAGTTTTATGATGGGATCGCCGGAATCGGAGAAAGGTCGTGATGATGATGAGGGGCCTGTTCATGAAGTCCATGTGCCGGCGTTTTATATGGGACGGTATCCCGTCACGAATGAGGAGTATGGCCGATATCTGAAGGCCAATCCGAATATCCAGGAACCAAGCCTTTGGAGCGATCGGAAGTACAACCAGCCCAGTCAGCCGGTCGTTGGCGTGAGCTGGCGTGATGCAAATCGTTACGCGGAATGGGCGGGACTGGAACTACCCACGGAAGCACAGTGGGAATATGCCTGTCGCGCAGGGACGACGACGCGTTTTTACACAGGCAATGATGATTCGGATCTCGATCGTGCGGGTTGGTTTTCCAATAATTCAGGGGGTCAGACGCATCCGGTGGGAGAAAAGGAGCCGAATGATTTCGGTCTGTACGATATGCATGGAAATGTCTGGGAGTGGGTGCAGGATGATTTCCATGGCAGCTACAAAGGGGCTCCTGTAGATGGAAGTGCGTGGGTTGATGATCCTCGGTGCGAGGTCCGGGTGATCCGCGGCGGCTCCTGGGGCTTCTACGCGGTCTTCTGCCGTTCGGCGAACCGCCGCGGGCTCACCCCGGTGTACCGGGACGGCAACCTGGGCTTTCGCCTCCTGAGGTCATTGCCCTGAGCGCTTTTACCCTTTTACCCTTTGCGGCGGCGGAGCCGCCGCGCGGCAAAATTTGAAATAATGAATCTGATTCAGTATATGATTATCTGTATTGCCGCGAAGCTTTACCAAACCTTCGGCGAAAACCGCTCATCATTCAGCACCGCCACCGTATCCCCCCTCTGCCCAATCACAAAAAGCCCGTTCTTATACGCGAACCGATCCACCCCCTCGTCGATGACGATCCCCGCGACCGCGCCCACGGCCTTCCGATCCGCATATTCCGGCAGAAACCGCTTGAACTTCTCCATCCGCTGCAGATGTTCCCGAACATCGTCGATCCCCAATGTGCTCTTCACCTCGATCAGCACCGCATATTCCCCATCCACCGCGAGAACGTCGATCTCCATCCCCTCGCCGCCCTTTCGAAGCCGGACCCGCTGAAACACATTCTCCACCGCAATCCCCCGCTCCCGAAAAAGCCTTTCCGCGGCCGGCACCACCAGCCCCTCCACAAACCGGTTCCATTTGCCGGTCAGCGCGTTGACCTTCTTGTCGGTCTCCCGGATCTGCTTTTCGGTCTCTTTGAACCTTCTGTCGGTCTCGGCAAACATCCGCCAGATTTCCTGGGGATCGAGTTCTTTTTCCTGTGGCTCCATGTCAAATGCTCCTTTCCGCCTGCCGTGCCAGCCATGTGCGGTACACACTGGCCCATTCTCCGAAATCGAGCACCCAATCCTCATTTTCCGGCTCTTCTCCTGCCGCATAAGCTGCGTAGAAGGTTTCCGATCGGACACCGAATTTTCGCTCGAATGCCAGCAACTCCTCTTCAAATGCATGGATATCGGCCAATATTTCTTTTAATATCATTATCGCATACCACTTTTTTTGATCGTTTGAGGGATTCGATCCCACCCGTTCCCAATATGGCCATTATATACCATAAAACCAACAGGTCAAAGCTTGCTTTGCCGGAAAGACGCTATGGGCTCGGATGAAAGCCCATTACCGAACATCCGATCCATCAAATGAATTCGGTTTCTGACAATGCCATTCCGATGTTCTGGATCGTTTCGGCGAGTCCCTTCTGGATTTCAAGGATATGAAAGAGGCTGAAAAGTGGTGGGATGAGCAGGGGAATGCCTGAGAGCCATGATCTTTTTGCCGCTTCAGAAGACGACAGGCTCGCTTTGACCCGGCAGCCAGATCCAGACAAAGGCATCAGAAATCATCGTCTAAAGGCTCTTCCGGAAGCCAGACATACGCCCCTGTATCAGATTTTGAACGATCCGATCAAGTTATGAACACTCTCATCATTCAACCCGTTTCACAAACTGCGGCTATCCCTTCTTCCGCCGGCGCAGCCACCAGGCGATGCCGACAAACAAGGGGCCCACGGGCCCGCTGCCGAAGTTGAAGTCAAAGCTCCGATTCTGGTTTTGGCTTTGGGGTCTTCCCGGCTCTCCCCCATTCTGAGGCTGCGCCGAAGGTCTCCCCTGTGCCGGATTCGGTCTGGAAGATGCCAGGTGCTGCGGCTCTTTCTCCTTTTCTTCAAGAACCGGCTGGGGCCCCAGATCGGTCACGGCCTTGCTGCGGATCGCTTCCAGCCGCTCCTCCAGCCGGGCCTGGGCCTCCCGATCCCGCTGCAGGCGCCGTCCGTTTCTCCGCTCGATCTTCCATCGCTGATATTCCCCATCATTTTCAAGCACCAGAAAGGAGGTGTACTCGGTGACAATGGAATAGGTCTCTCCTAAATTTACGATCTCGTCGATGGCCCGGTCCCGGGAACGGCTCCCATCCGCCATCTTCAACAGTCTGTCCACCCGCCGCCAGGCCCACATCCGCTCGATCTCGGGATTGTCCGGATCATTTTCCGGAAAATTGAGTGCGGCCGACTGCTCAAAGCGGGTCCCCTGCACATCCCCCCTAACCATCACCTGAGCCTGGCCGCTTCCGGAATACCGGCCAAAGAGTCGCACCGGCGCACCGTGGAAGAGATTGGGCAGCTCTTCCGGCTCCAGATCATAGATCTTCAGCCCGGCAAAGTCGATCTCGATATCCGATGCCGCGGGCCGCATCAGCTTTCTGCGGAATGCCTTTGCCTGCCGCTCGAAATCATCCCCCCGGGAGACGAATGCGGCCAGCCCACCAGATTCCTGTGCAAGCTGCTCCAGCAGGGGCCGGTTGATCTCGTTGCCGATACCGATGCAGAAGACCCGGGTGTTTGCGGGCCTCTCCCGGATAAGATCGATGATCTTCTGCCGCTCGGCCTGCTCGGTCATGCCGTCGCTCAGGATCACCACGTTCAGAATCCGGTCCGGATCGCTGTACCGGTATGCCGTATGCATGGCCCCGGAGATCACTGTTCCCCCCCTCCCCCGCTGCCCCGCCAGAAACCGGTCTGCTTCAGCCTTGAAGTTATCGTTTCCTGACCTCAATTCGTTGAACAGGGTCACGGGCTGAAGATTGAAGGTCATCACCTCGAACCGGTCCGTCTCCCCCAGCTCGTTGATGAATGCCCCCAGAGAATCCTTGGAGACCAGCAGCTTCCCGTCATCGGCCATGCTGCCGGAGACATCGAGCATAAAGACGTAGTCCATGCCCCGATCCATCTCTGCAAGGTCTTCCCCCGCGGTCAGGGTCAGGTAGAAGTAGCCATCCTCTTCGGGCCCATTGGATGCGATCATGTCGATACCGGTCTTGGGCCGGGAGAGGCCGTAACTCAGCACCACATCCCGTGCAAGGCTGCCGCTTTGGGCCTCCAGGCTGGCCTGAACATATCCGTCCGAATGTCGTGCCGTCACAAATGCATCCCCGTGGCTGGGGCTCTCCAGTTCGGTGATGGGCACGGCCGATTTCACCGCGAAATCGATGGCAAACCTTCCCGTGGTCCGGGTGTCGATATCCCCCCGTGTCACCGTGGCCAGCGGATATACATAGGTGGCCCGGTCATGATCGACGTCCAGCTCCTGATAATAGCTGATCTGCACCCGCTGTTCGGCCTCGGGCCCGATGGGAAAGATCCGCATCTCAAATGTCTTGTAATCGACCTGCTCCAGCAGCCCCGGGTCTCTGCGCTGCTGTTTGTAGCTGTTGTAGATCTCCCGGGCCCGCTTCTTCTCCAGCACCTCCCCGACCATCTCCTTACCGTCGATCCACATGCTGAAGTTGGCCACCGATGCACGTTTCGGAACCGGAAAGGTATAGAGCGCCTCCACCTGCCGCTTCTCGGTATTCTTAAAAACCTGCGTCACATGGGTGACGGCAATCCCGTTGTTGATGACCACCCGCACCGCATGCTCCTGAACTTCCAGAACACCGCCGAAACCGCCATCTGCAATCAGAAGCCCTGCCCCATACGCGCCGCCCGTAAAAAGCATCAGCGTCAGCGCCGCGGCAACCGCCAGCAAACCGCACTTCCCGAACCCGTTTTTCTGAAGTGTATGGTCTTTCATGATCCTCCTCCTTCCGCGATTGAAGTTTTCCTTTTCACCCTGACGAGATCGTCTTTCAACTTCCCATCCCGTCCTTTCCGTCCTTTATGTCCTTTGGGTCATTTCCCAGCAGAATAAAAAGCAGATATTGTGCCAAGCCCTCCTAAATATGGGTAAAGCCTTTGAAAGAAAAGATATTTTTAAAATAAGAGCCCAAAAGGATTCCAGAAGAACCCCACAGGAATAAGGCACATCATGACAGGATGCCATACACTGAATGCACAAAGAATTGTTTTTTCAGGAAGGAAAGAGCCCGGCACGAACACCCGGCATCAAAAGCGAGAGGAAGCCATAAAAAAAAGGGAGCCTCAAAAGGCCCCCCAATCGATCACTCAGCCCATCATGGGCCTAAACTTTTCTTTACGTTCCCTGATACTTGAAAGAGACATTGACCCGGACACGAAAGGCTTCCACCTTCCCGTTCTCCAGGCGCATATCCAGCTTCGTGATCTCAGCGATCCGGAGGTTTTTCACCGTTTTCCCGGCCTCATCCACCGCATTCTTCGCTGCCTCTTCCCAGGAATTGGAACTCGATCCGACCAGTTCGATAATTTTGTAAACACTTTCGGCCATTGATCTCTCCTCTCTTTTGTTTTGGGGTTTCAATTGATCAATTCAGCTTTATCACAGAGGAATATAAACCGATTGGACTATACAAAGAAATACGGTGATACCTGTATTTTGTTCATTTGAATGGTTTACAATTTTTTTCTCCTCATCCCCCTTTTCTTTTTCCGGCAAAAGCGGTATTATTTTCTTGGCAAGAAAAGCGGTTTTCAACGATAACCCCCGACTAGGAGATCGAGATGAAAGCCTTTAAACGACCCTTTATCCTGATCCTATTATTCCTTTTCATCGTTTCCTGCGGTACAGTTCCCGTAACCGGAAGGAAGCAGCTCAGCCTCGTGCCGACCAGCACCATGCTCGGCATGAGCTTTCAACAGTATGACGAATTTTTAAAGACGAACAATGTGGTCGAAAGCGGGGCCCAAGCCCAGATGGTCAAAAGGGCCGGCGTCCGGATTCAACAGGCTGTGGAGACCTACTTCCAGCAGAACGGGATGTCTGAAGAGATCAAAAACTATTCATGGGAGTTCAACCTCGTTAAAGACGAACAGATCAATGCCTGGTGCATGCCCGGGGGAAAAGTGGTTGTCTATACCGGAATCCTGCCGATCACCCGGGACGAAACCGGTCTGGCAGTCGTGATGGGCCACGAGATCGCGCATGCAGTGGCCGAGCACGGCAACGAACGGATGAGCCAGATGCTCATGGTGCAGCTCGGCGGCACTGCGCTTCAGGTGGCACTTTCGAGATACCCGGAAAAAACCCAGGCATTCTGGATGCAGGCAGTGGGCCTCGGGGCACAGCTCGGGGTGGTTCTTCCCTACAGCCGTCTCCATGAGAGCGAGGCAGACAGGCTGGGGCTCATCTTCATGGCCATGGCCGGATATGATCCCCAAGAGGCAGACGACTTCTGGATGAGGATGTCGGAACAGTCCGAAGGCCAGCGGCCTCCGGAACTGCTGAGCACCCATCCCGCGCCCGAGACCCGCATCCGAAAGATCCAGGAGGCCATGCCGGAGGCGATGGAGTATTATCAGAGATACAATTGATATGAAGAAATGCGCCATCTGCCGTAACGGCTATACATCAAAAGGATACACTACGATGCGGCATAAACTTTTCTACAGACCGGGAAAAGAACAATGTTTCTAGAAATTATCGAATGGTTCGACGACACCGGTAAGGCTCTGGTCCACCGGATTCCGGAGTCGGGCTCCGGCGACATCAAATACGGCGCGCAGCTCATCGTCCGGGAGAGCCAGGCCGGGATCTTCTTCTATCAGGGCAAGGCCGTGGGCGCGTTCGGCCCGGGCCGCCATACCCTGAAGACCGCAAACATCCCCCTGCTCACCAAGCTCGCGGCCCTCCCCTGGGGATTTGAAAGCCCCCTTCGGGCCGAGGTCTACTTTGCCAATTTAAAGACCTTCACCAACCTGAAATGGGGAACCCGGGACCCGGTCGCGTTCAAGGATTCGGAGCTGGGCCTCATCCGGCTCCGCGCCTTCGGGGTCTTCAACATGCGGGTCTATCAGCCGGTACTCTTCATCAACAACCTCGTGGGAACCCAGGGCGTCTATACCACAGAGGAGATCGAGGAGTATTTGGGCCAGGTGATCATCTCCCGGTTCAACGACTTCATGGGCGAGACCATCGACTCGATACTCAACCTTCCCGCCAAATACGATGAACTCGCAGCCGGGCTCGTCGCGCGGCTCAAAGAGGACTTCCGCCACTTCGGACTCAACCTGACCCAGCTCTATATCAACGCCATCACCCCGCCGCCCGAGGTGCAGAAGGCCATAGACGACCGGAGCCGCATGGGCGTCTTCGACGACATGAACAAGCTGATGCAGATGAAGGCGGCAATGGCCATGGAGAAGGCGGCCGAAAACGAAGGCGATGCCGGAGCCGGCATGGGCGCGGGCATGGGCCTGATGATGCCGGCCATGTTTGCCCAGTACTTTCAGGGGAATCAGCAGCAGCAAAAGGGAAATGCGCCTGAAGAAGCCCCGGCTCAGACCGCGGCATGCGAGGAGTGTAGCAATCCGATTCCGCGGGAGAGCAAATTCTGCCCCCACTGCGGCCATCAGCAGGTGGTCTTCACCCAGTGTGCCAACTGCAAAAAGAACATCACCCCGAACACCAACTTCTGCCCACGGTGCGGCCATCCGGCACAGGAGAAGCCCCAGCCGAAGCACTGCCCCAAGTGCGGGGCCGAAAACCTCTCGGACTCGCTCTTCTGCAACCAGTGCGGGGAGAAGATGTAGCCCATTTTTATGCAGTTTACGGTCGAACAGCAGTGCCCACAGTGCGGCGCGCCCGCTGAAATCGAGGAGACGGACCGGATCTTCGAGTGCGGCTTCTGCCGGGTCAAGTCCTATCTGGTGGGAAAGGGGGCATTCCGGTATGTGCTGCCCAGCGGAAACGATGAGCGTGAGGATATGCTCTACCTCCCCTACTGGCGGTATCGGGGGATGCTCTTCTCCTGCATCGGGATGGAGATCAAACAACGGGTGGTGGACCACAGCTATCAGGCCGTCAATGCCCCCTGCTTTCCCGGCTCTCTGGGGCTTCGGAGCCAGGCCCTGAAACTTCGGTATCTATCCCCGGATATCCAGAAAAAGGGACGCTTTTTCAAGCCTATGGTTCCGCTGGGGCTGGCCAAAGATGCCTTTGAGGGGCGGTTTTCCGGCAAATCGAGCGGCGGCCGCATCCACCATCAGGCCCTGATCGGCGAGACCGTCAGCCTGATCTATGCCCCCTATTATCTGGATGACGCGGTGTACGACGGCGTACTCGGCAAACGGATCAACCCGCTGGAATCCGCATCATGCCTGGAAGAACTGCCCGAAGACCGGAGCGGCTGGCGGATCGGATTCGTCCCGACCCTCTGCCCCAACTGCGGATGGGATCTCCACGGAGAGCGGGACACCCTGGTGCTGAACTGCAAGAACTGCGACACCGCCTGGACCCCGGAGTCGGACAGTCTGAAGCAGCTCCCGGTGGTCCACATCCCTTCGAAGATCAAAGATCCGATCTACCTTCCTTTCTGGCGGTTTCAGGCCGATGTCTCGGGGCTGCTGCTCAACACCTATGCCGACTTCGTCAAGGTGGCCAATCTGCCCAAGGCGATTCAAAAGGGATGGAACGAAATCCCCTTCTACTTCTGGACTCTGGCCTTCAAGATCTCGCCCCAGGTCTTTCTGCGCCTCTGCACCAGCATGACCATCGCACAGCCCGACGACGAGCAGGAGCGAAAGGTTCCCCGGGCCCGAGTCTATCCCGTGACCCTGCCGAAATCAGAGGCTGTAGAGACCCTGAAGCTGATGCTCGCCGGGATGATGACCCCCAAGCGGACCTTGATGCCGCGGCTGTCGAAGATGGATGTGGCTCCCCGGAAATACCGGCTGGTCTATGTCCCCTTTGAAGAGGGCCCCCACGATCTCTACCACCCCGACTTTCCCATCGCGGTCAACAAGAATATGCTCAAGCTTGCGGAGAAGAGCCTGTAAAGGAAAAGCGGAATCATTCCGATACGCAATAATAATAATGGATCATAAATGGATCATAACGGAAGGAATCGGCCATGAAAAAGATCGCCTTGCCACCTGTCGTCATCCTGTCTCTTCTCTTTGTTCTTTTCCCCTATTTCCCCTTTGAGAAAACCGCATTCTCTTCCGGCAACCATTTTACCGTCGGCGTGGAAAACATCTCCTATTTTCCCCATTACGCGGTCAAAAACGGCCGGTATGTGGGGCTTGCCCCCGACATTCTGAACGCCTATGCACAAAAAAGGGGATACCGCTTCACCTATGAGCCCCTTCCGGTCAACCGTCTCCACCGGATGCTCCACGAGGACAAAATCGACTTCATCTATCCGAACAATCCCGACTGGCTGGCCGAGATGAAGGGAAAGAAGAAGATCCACTACAGCGATCCCGTGGTTCGGGTGATCGACGGAATGGTTCTGCTGCCGGAGAAGAAGGGCAAGGGAATCAAACAGTTGAAAAACGTCGGAACCGTTCAGGGCTTTACCCTGCCCGCGTATGAAGGGGCCATACGATCCGGAGATATCGAAGTCTCGGAGAGCTATGAATTCGAGGGGCTGCTCGGTGCAGTGATCAAAGGGTTTGTGGATGGGGCATATGTCACCGTGGATTCGGCCATGTATCATCTGAAAGATGTGCTGGGCCGGCCCAAAGCCCTTGTCTTCGATCCTGATCTCCCCTATGATGTAGCAGCGCATATGCTCTCTTCGACACTGCATCCGGAGATCATTCCCGATTTCAACCGGTTTCTGGCCGAAGAGAAGGCGATGATCGACGCTCTGAAACACCAATACGGCATCATAGAGGAATCCCAATCCAGATGAGAAGGGAAGAACCAAAATTATGAAAAAAATCCTGGCCATTTTTCTGGCCCTGTTTGCGATACTCTCCCTGACAGGACTCGCTACCTCATGGGCCGCGGCCGAGATCAAAATCTCGATCCTGCAGGGCAGAGCCGACAGCCCCATCATCGAAGCCCTGGTTCAGGAGATGGGGAGACGGGCAGGCGTTGCAGTGAAGATCGAACGTATGCCTTCGGCAAGGGCGCTGATTCTTACGGATCAGGGAACCTTTGACGGCTTTGCCCCGCGTGAACTCTCCGAAGCGGAACAGTTCACGAACCTGATCCGGGTCGTGGAACCGTTGCGGAACGCGGAAATCGTTGCCTTTTCAAAAGGAAAGGGGCCGGAGCTGGAGGGCTGGGAGAGCCTCGCCTCCTATCGGATCGCCTACCTTTCCGGCAATGAAATATTGAAGACAACGCCACTGGAGGCAAAAGCGGTGATGCCGATCGAAAGCCCGTCCCATCTCTTTAAAATGCTCTATAATGACGAGGCCGATCTCGCTCTGGCCGAAAAACTGAAGGGGCAGGCCGCGGTCAAAGAACTCGGCATCAAAGGGATCGAAGCCTTGAAACCGCCGCTGGCCATCATTCCCCTCTATCTTTTCCTGCATCAGAAGCATCAGATCCTTGCAGAGGAGATGGCCCAGGCCCTTCGGAACATGAAGGGGGACGGAACCCATCAGAAGATCATCGACTCGGCTCTCCTTCCATGAGCCGTACAGGAGCCGGTCCTATCGAAAAACCGTTCGGACATCCTTTCACCTTCATCCCACTGAAAAAGGAGGATCATTATGGCATCTCTGGTCCATTTCGAGATTCCCGCAGATGACGTAACGCGAGCGACAAATTTCTACAAGGAACTCTTCGGCTGGAAGATCCGACAGGCCCAAGGCCCAACAGGCCCCATGGACTACTGGCTGATCTCCCCGGACGAAGCGGAAGAGAACATCCAGGGCGGCATCATGAAGCGCCAGATGCCGAACCAGGGAATCATCAACTATACGGATGTATCCTCCATCGAAGAGACCATCAAGAAAATTGAATCGCTGAAGGGCAAAATGGTTCTGGGCAAGACCCCGGTTCCGGGAACCGGTTATTTTGCGGTCTGCATGGACACGGAGAAGAACGTCTTCGGCATCTGGAAGGCGGACCCCGATGCCTTTGTATTCAAGGAGCCAGCCCAGGCCTTCATCGGCATCATCGCGATGATCATCGCGGCCGACGGCAACTACAGCGTCGATGAGATGCGCACGGTCTGGTACCAGATCGAAAGCATCGACCTCTTTGCCGGCAAGGACTACAAAGCCATCGAGTCGGCGGTCTTCAATATTTTCAACAAATCGGCCGCAGATCCTTCCGCGTTCACGGACCAGGAGATGGAGCTGATTCTTTCAGCAGCCAAAGAGATGCTTTCGGAGAAGCAGCGGGAGCAGGCGTATGAGGCGGCCCTCCGGATTGCCCATGCGGACAGGACCGTTGAGGGATATAAAAAGGATATCGACCCGCGGGAAAAGGCGGTCTGCGACCGGATCGGCAATGAACTGAAGATCCCGGAGCCGGTCAAGTCGAGAATCAACCGGGATATCGACGAGAAAGCCATGTAGGAAAAGCGAACCGGGATATCAACGAGAAAGCCATGTAGGAAAAGCGAATGGAGAAGAGCGAAACCTTTATCACAGCATCCGAGATCCGAAACAGGATCGAAAAGCTACAGGAAAGACTGCGAGCCCGGGAGATCGAAGCCGCGCTGATCCTGCAGAACGCAGACCTCTACTATTTTGCCGGTTCCATCCAGCAGGGGCAGCTCTATGTGCCTGCGGAGGGGGAGCCGCTTCTGATGGTCCGAAAGAGCTTCGACCGCGCGGTCTCGGAGTCGCCCATCGAAAAGATCCTCCCCCTGAAAAGCCCGCGAATGACGCCGGAGATCCTGAAGGAGAACGGCGCCCCTCTCCCCCGAACCATCGGCATGGAGCTGGATGTTCTGCCGGCAAACCTCTATTTCAGTTTCGGCAAAATCTTTCCCAAAGCGGAAATAAAGGATATCTCCCACGAGATCCGGAGCATCCGCGCGGTGAAATCGGCATTCGAACTCGACTGCATCCGGGAGGCGGCAAAGCGATCGGATCAATTGTCCGATTCGGTGCGCGATATGATCCGGGAGGGGATGACCGAGCTGGAGCTGGCCGGACTGGTGGAGGCAAAGGCCCGCGCAATGGGCCACCAGGGAATCGTCCGGATGCGCCTCTGGGGCAGCGAATTGTTCTACGGTCATCTCATGGCGGGGCCCGGGGCCGCGGTTCCCAGCTTTCTGGCCTCCCCGACCGGCGGCGTCGGGGCAAGCCCGGCCGTTGCCCAGGGAGCAAGCCACCAGCCCATCCGGAGAAACGAGCCCATTCTGGTGGATTACACCTTCGCGTATAACGGCTATATATCGGATCACACCCGGATCTTTGTCATCGGAGAACTGCCGGATGATCTGGTGAAGGGATTTGAAGCCATGCTTCAGGTTCAGGAGAGGGTCAAGGCCGAGGCCAAAGCCAGCGTTTCGGCCGGAACGGTCTATGAGATCGCGTGTCAAAGAGCCGAGGAACTGGGCGTCTCCGAACATTTCATGGGGACGGGAAAAGAGCGCATCCGGTTCGTGGGCCACGGCGTGGGCCTGGAGCTGGACGAATACCCGTTTCTGGCAAAGGGTCAGGGGATGATCCTTGCAACCGATATGGTTATCGCGCTGGAGCCTAAGCTGATCATTCCCGGCAAGGGGGTGGTGGGCATCGAAAACACCCATCGGGTCACACAAATTGGCCTGGAGCAGTTGACGCATTTCAAAGAAGAGATCATCGTCGTATAGGGACCTATTCAGCAGTCGGTTCAGCCGACATTAAAATATTGAAATATTAAAAGGGAGAAAACACAAAAATGGAATCTGTACTGTTTGAAACATCTGAAGGCATCGGAAAATTGACCCTGAACCGTCCGGAGCAGCGCAACGCGCTCTCCCTGGATCTCATGGAGGAGATGCAGACCCTTCTCAACGAGATCGCGGGAAATCCCGAAGTCCGCGTCCTTATCATCCGGGGAAACGGCCCCATCTTCTGCGCGGGCCACAACATCCGGGAGATGAGTCAGGAAAATCCTGACATCCACAACCTCCGGAAGATATTTTCGGTCTGCTCCGACATGATGCAGACCCTTCACAAGCTTCCCCAGCCCGTGATTGCGCAGGTACACGGCATCGCGACCGCGGCCGGATGCCAGCTCGTTGCGGCCTGCGATCTCGCGGTCGCGGAAAAAGGAGCCAGGTTTGCCACCCCCGGCGCAAAGATCGGCCTCTTCTGCACCACGCCGATGGTTCCCCTGTGCAGAGTCATCGGAAGGCGCCGCGCGATGGAGATGCTGTTGACCGGAAGGTTCATCTCCGCTGAAGAGGCAGAGCGGTTCGGGCTTCTCAACAAAGTTGTGGAGCCGGAGAAACTCTCAGAGGAGACCGAATCGCTTGCAGCCGAAATCGCCGGATACAGCCGGTTTACCACGAGCTTCGGCAAAAGGGCCTTCTACACCCAGATCGACTGGGACGAGGCTTCGGCCTATGATTATGCAAAGGAGGCCATTGCCATCAACGCACTGGCCCAGGATGCCCAGGAGGGGATGCGGGCGTTTATCGAGAAGCGGAAGCCGGAGTGGAAGGATCGGTGATATGTTGAACCGGCTCAGGGTCAAAGGGTTTAAATCCCTGACCGATGTGGACATCGAGTTGGGGCAGATCAATGTCCTGGTCGGGGCCAATGGAAGCGGGAAAACAAACCTCCTGGAGGCATTGGGCCTTTTTAAGGTGGGCCTGAACATCGACAACAACCAGATCTTGGACTCGGAATGGTACAGCAACTCCCAGGCACTGATGAGATCTGGCATTCGACCGGCGGTTCCCCGGATGTACTTTTCCGCTTTTTCGGAAGAGAAGAGCGTCGATAAAATCCTTATCGAACTCACATCCGATACAAACATGAGGGTTCAATTTCAACTCGCTTCCGCGGATGCATTCAAACCGATCCTTACTTTTGATCCGGATGAAAAAAGTACCAATGACTTTTTTTTCCATTATACGGATTACTCCATCTTCTCTCCTGTTACACCGGTTTTGCGGGGTGTAATGCCGGACATTTCCCAGCGCAGACCAATCGGAATCGCCGGGGGAAGACTGGCTGAAGCGGTGGAAGAGTTATTGGATAACGAAGCGGAGCTTTTCGGAACAATTCCTTTGGAGGATCTTTTTGAACTTCTGGACTGGGTGGATGATATCGCGGTTGTCCCTCCCTCAAAAGATCTTATCGACGCCAACGTGCCGACGACCCGCAGCATCATCCGGTTCACCGACCGATGGATGCGGGAAGGGCAAAATCAATTCTCTGCATATGATGCCAGCGAGGGGGCGCTCTATGTACTGTTTTCCCTGGTTCTGGCGATGCATCCGCAGTCGCCGAAGCTCTTCGGCATCGACAATTTCGATCAGGCCATGCATCCCCGGCTGGCCAGAGCCACCACCCGTGTCTTTTGTGAACAGTTGCTGAAATCCGTTCCCCCGCGTCAGGTCTTTTTGACGACGCACAATCCGCTGGTGCTGGATGGCCTGGACCTGCGCGATGAAAGAATTCGCCTGTTTGCGGTGGAGCGGAACAGCCAGGGGGCAACCGAAGTTTATCGGGTTCAGGTGTCGGAAGAAGTCCTGCAGGATACGCAAAAAGGGCTTCCGCTCTCAAATCTCTGGGTGATGGGCCGCCTGGGCGGTGTCCCGGATCTGTTTTAGGCTTCCTGTGAACATCGGAACCGTTGTCGAAGGGCCCACGGACCGCCTTGTTCTGGAGGCGATGATTACCCATATCCTTCCGGGAAAGCACCGATTCTTCCGGCTGCAGCCTATGGAAACCTTTGGTGAAACCGGAACCGGATGGAAAGGCGTTCGGAAGTGGTGCCGGGATACCTGGCGGCGGGAGGGAAACCGTCTTGAAAAAATCTTGTCCCAAAGTACAGGGCCCGCGCTTGATCTTTTAATCATTCAGGTAGATGCCGATATCGCTGGCGAATGGGATCTGCTGAATGAAGACCGATCTTCTCCGGAAATCCAAAAACCCTGTCCCCCTGTCGAGAATACGGCTGTCTGTCTGCGCCAGGTCATCAAAGAATGGCTGAACCGGGAAACTCTTCCCGCAGGCGTTCTTCTGACCCTTCCGGCTCAGGATATCGAACACTGGATCTTTGCCGCACTCTTTCCGGAAGATGAATGCTGCTGCCGGGATGACTATGAATGTTCCAAGCGGGAAAAGGAGAGCCCTGCCTATCTGTTCTCCTTGAGCCAGTATGGAAAACTCACTTCAAGGAAATCGGGAAAGATCAAAAAGCATGTCCGCAGCTATCAAAAGATTACGCATCAGATTTCTGTCAATATCGACCATATCGCCCGAATCTGTACCCAAGGCCGCCGATTCATCGAGGAGCTGAAATCATTCATGTCGCGGCATATCTACTGATATTCCCCTTGCCTTTCGGTGAGTGATGATCCGAAAATCCTCACCATCGGTCGTCACCCGCACTGCCCCCTGAATATCCGTTCGAAAGATTCGATATCCTCTTTTGCGGTAGCGATCGAGAACAGAAGGGTGCGGAAGCCGAAACTGATTGTTCCATCCGGCTGAAATCAGAACCGCTTCCGGATCTACCGCATCCAGAAAGGCATTGGTGCTGGAGGTCCGGCTGCCGTGATGGGGAGCCACCAGCACCATGCTCTTCAGTTCCTTTCCCGCGATCTCAGCCAATTCGGCCTCGGCCTCTTCCTCGATGTCGCCGGTAAAGAGAAAGGAAACAGAACCAAAGACAATCCTGATCACCAGGGAATTGTTGTTCTCATCCCGCCATCGATCCTCTTGAGATAGAAAATCATCGGGCGGATAGAGGATATCGACCTTCAAATCATTGAAATGGAGAGTCCTTGGAAGTGTTTCAATGGTTTTGTGGGGAATCTTCCGCTCCCGGATGATCGACAGCAGTTCCTTGTACCCTTTGATATCGACAGCCTCGCCGTTTGTCCAGATCTCCTTTACGGCAAAATTTTCCGCAATGAAGAGAAGGCCGTTGAGGTGGTCCGAGTTGGGATGACTCAGCACGATTTTATCGACCGTCATGATCTTATTCTGCCAGAGGAGCGGCGCGATGATCCGCTCCCCCACATCGAAGATGTCGTTGTCGTAGAATCCGCCGCCGTCGATGAGCATGACCCCGCCTTTCGGAAGCTCCAGCAGCGCGGCATTCCCCTGCCCCACGTCGATGACCGTCACCCGCAAATCCTCCCGCAGAAACCGTTCGTCTATCCAGTAATAGAGATCCGCGCTGCCGGCAACGACCCCGATGGCGATGCAGATGCCGGCCAGTTTCCTTTTGCGGGTTCTGCCGTCAGTTGAGAACCACTCGACCAGCCCAAAGATAAGAAGATAATAGATAATGGTTTCAAAGATGTTCATGGAGATGATTCCGACGCCCAAAAAGGATGGATGGGCGCAGATGCGGACAAGTTCGGCGACCATATCCAGATATAGGATATCGAGTCTCATTAGAAGAACGGCAATATCGGGCAGTATCGGATAGAGGAAGACGCCGGTCAGTCCGACCGGTACGGCAATGAATCCCACGATCGGGATGAAGATCAGGTTGCTCAATGGTGAGATGAGAGGGATATAATTGAAATACATGGAAGCCAGAGGAAGCGTACCCAGAAGAGCGCAACAGGAGATGAAGAGGGATTCGTATATCCAACTGCGGATATTCCGGGGGCCTTGTGCATACGATGCGCTTCTTCGGGAAAAACCGTACAGGATTGCGCCGACCGCTGCAAACGAGAGCTGGAAGGAGAGGGAAAAGATCACCAGTGGATGGTAGAGCGCCATTGCCAGCGCTGCTGCGGCCAAAGTGTTGAAGGAATCCTGCTCCCGCTCGGCCCAGACCGCCAGAAGAAAGATTGCGATCATGATCACCGCTCTTCGGGTGGAGGGGAACATCCCAGAGATCATTGCATAGGCAAGTATCATCAGAAAGGTGGGAACGGCCGCGCCCTTTCGAGTCCAGGCACGCCAGAGAAAAAATCGGAAGCGGGAGAGGAGCCACCGGAAGAGAAAGAATACAGCTCCGCCGACAATGCCGACATGGAGTCCTGAAATCGCGATCAGATGGCTGATGCCGAGTTTGGCAAAGTCGTGCCGAAGCTCTGGCGAGATACCGCTTCGATCCCCGACCACCAGTGCCCGCAGCAGCGCGGCTCCGTCTCCGGCCCCCAGTTCCCGGATCTGTGCGATGATCTTCTGCCGAAAAAGAACCGGATCGGCAGCATAAAATCCACCTTTGTCCCGGCTGCTGAGATGACGGAAGCTGCCTTTGGTCGCATTGGCAGTTACCCAGATTCCTTTGGATGCCATATGCCGTTCGTAATCAAAAGCGCCGGGATTGCCGAAATTCCTGGGTCTTCGAAGGCGGCCCACAAAGGAAACCGTATCCCCCGGTTCTCCTTTGAATTCATCGGCAGATACAGTCACCCACATTTTTCCACTGACCCGATGCAGCAGGCTGCCGGCCGTGGCCGTCTGCGCCATCAGCTCGAACCGCACCTTTCCAAACGCAGTATAAGGCGGGGTAAGGATCGTTCCGGTGATCAGCCATTTGTGTTCACCGGATGTAAATGTTTTGATATGATCTTCCGGAAGGCTCGGGTCGATCCAGCCCTGGATGGAAAAGGCGCCATAGAGGAAGAAGAGGAGCGGCAGAAACGGAAGGAGAACTTTTTTGTATCGTAGAATAAGGGAGAGTAGAAAGAGAATCGCACCGATCCCCAGTGCCCATCCCCAAAACCCGTATCCGGGATGGGCCTCCCCCGCCGCTATGCCGAAGATCAGCGCGGCGGCAAGGGGAATCAGGGGTCGCTGAAACAGCCGATTCAACGCTCCCGTCGGATGTCTGCCCCCAGTGCGGAAAACTTCTCTTCGATGGCCTCATACCCCCTGTCCAGGTGGTAGACCCGGTTCACCTCGGTGGTCCCTTTGGCCACCAGGCCCGCAAGGATCAGGGATGCGCTGGCCCTCAGGTCCGTGGCCATGACCGGCGCGCCCGTGAGATTGGCCTGACCCCTCACCATCGCGGTATTGCCGGAGACGGTGATGTCCGCGCCCAGCCGGCGCAGTTCGCTCACATGGATGAAACGGTTCTCGAAGATGTTCTCGGAGATGACGCTCACGCCGTCAGCCACCGACATGAGCACCATGAACTGGGCCTGCATGTCCGTGGGAAAGCCGGGATAGGGAAGGGTCTTGACATCGACGCTGATGATCTCGTCGGGCCCCTTTACTCTGATGGTGCGGCCGTCAGTGATGATCTCCGCGCCTGTTCCCCGGAGCTTGTCGATGACCGCCCCCAGATGGGCCGGCTCGCAGTTCGTCAGGGTGATATCTCCTTGTGTCAGTGCGGCCGCGACCAAGAAGGTCCCGGCCTCGATCCGGTCCGGGATGATTTCGATCCTTGCCGGATGGAGGGATTCGACCCCTTCGATGGTGATCACCGATGTCCCGGCCCCTTCGACCTTCGCGCCCATCCGGTTCAGAGCATTTTCCAGCGCGATGATCTCCGGCTCCCGGGCCACATTCCGCAGCACCGTCTCCCCTTGAGCCAGAACGGCCGCCATCATCAGGTTTTCGGTCCCTGTGACCGTGGGGATGTCGAAATAGATCTCGTTTCCGATAAGGCATTCCGCCTCGGCCTCCACATAGCCGTGGACGATGTCGATCTTCGCGCCCAGCCGGGCAAGCCCCTTTAAGTGGAGGTTGATGGGCCGGGCCCCGATAGCGCATCCGCCGGGAAGGGAGACCCGGACCCGCTTGAGCCGGGCCAGCAGTGGCCCCAGCACCAGCACCGAAGCCCGCATCTTCCGGACCAGATCGTAGGGGGCTTCCGCGTCGCAGAGGCCCCTCGCGTCGATCTGCACCGAAGATCCGTCGGTTTCGATCCGCGCGCCCATATGCGCCAGCAGCCGCTGGATGCTCTCGATGTCCTGCAGGCGGGGGACATTGTCGTAGATGTTGGCCCCGTCGCAGAGGAGTGCGGAGACGAGGATGGGCAGGGCCGCGTTCTTTGCCCCCCCGATTCTCACCCGGCCGGAGAGCCTGCGTCCCCCCCCGATTATGATCTTATCCATAGAATAGCCTCAAAAGAATACATCAAATTAATAGTTGCCGCAAATTCGGATGCCTCAACCATGCGGATGCTCCCGGCAGTAGACGCATCCCAAAAAAATAGCGCCCCTCCCGTCGTGATCCGAGACGGAACCGAAAAGGGGCGCTTCTTTATCTTTTAGAAATCGGTTATTGCTGTCCGAACGGGGAAACAACCTTCTTTCAGTGGTGCTCCTCGTCATGGTGGGCGCCTTTGCCCTGCATCGTGTCCACTACAGACTTTATGATACAGAAGGTCATGCCCAGACCGATGATGGTAAGCGCATACCAGAGCCCGCCGTGAAAGACCATGTGGCTCATGTCCCATATCCATTCAAACGAAAAGGGAAACATAGGTTCTCCTCCTTAGGATTCCTCGATGGGGTTGAGTTCCCTCTCCTGGGGGAAGATCGGCAGATACCGGTGGGAGAGGCCGATCAGAATGATGCCGTATGCCACCGGCAGAATTGTGGTCGCGATCTCCTGCCAGCTCGGAAAATACATGAACCAGCTTTCGAAGGGGAGCACCGGAACCGCCAGCACCTGGAGCACCATGACCCAGCGGTTGACGCAGATCCCGATGACGGCCAGCACAGTCGCGGTGATCAGGGCGGTCTTGTTCTTCCGGCCCGCATCGGTGATGAGAATCAGCGCGGGAACCACACCGCCGATCACAATCTCCAGCACCAGAATCCAGATCCCGTAGACCGGATTGTTGGTGTAGAAATCCATCATCGAGAAGCCGGATTCGGGCGCGGTGACAGCGGCCCAGTACCAGGTGTCGATGATCTTGGCGATGATGTAGGTGGCCAGCATCCATCCGGAGATTTTCGCTAAAAGCTCCACCACATTGTCCTTGACCAGCTTCTTGCCCGTCACCTTCTCGGTGATCTTTGTGACCAGCAGGGTGAAGCAGGGTCCCACGGCCGCGGCCGACCAGGTGAAGAGGAAGAAGGTGGTGGGCCAGATTAGAACCCCCTCTCTGAAGCCGAAGGGACGGCCGAAGAGGACTCCGGTGACGCCGCCCAGGGAGCCCTGGTGGAAGAAGGAGAGGAATGCGCCGGTGGCAGCGAAGACCGCCATCACATGGTGCATGTTGTGACCCAAATTGTGGAAGAAAGGGACTTTGTCGATCTGCCGGTTCTCCAAAATCAGCGGGATATACTCTATGGTGAGCACCGCAAAATAACAGGAGAGACAGAAGGCTACCTCGGTGAGCATGGAATGGACATTGGCGTGCCAGAAGATGAACCATCCTCTCAAGGGCTGGCCGATGTCGATAGCCAGGATCAGCAGCGCGGAGCTGTAGCAGATAAAGCCGATGAGCACCGCGTAATTGATGATGTTCTTCAGCTCGTCCTTTCCGATGATGTATTTCAAAAATCCGGAGAAGAACGCGCCGCCGCCCAGCGCGATGACCGCAAGATCGGCCCATATCCAGAGGGCAAATCCGTAGGCATCGTTCATGTTAGTCTGGTTCAGCCCCTTGAGCCAGCAGAGAACCATCGCATAGACGCCCCACAACAGCACTATCCCGACGATCCCGATAAAGAGGGTGAACTGCCACAGGGGGGCACGTTTTACGCCTTTGGGTATCAATGCAGAATCCATCAGTGACCTACTCCTTGTGCCGTGTTAAATGTAATAATTTTAATGGCCGCCTTTTGCAATGACCTGGCCTTCATTTTTCAAATAATTGTCGCCCTGCTTCCGGACCCAGTCCCGGCTGGTGAGGTAGAAGACCTTGGGGTTGGTTCCCAGCCGCTCCAGCAGCCGGAACGCGCCCGGGGTCTGCTTCAGCTCGAAGACCTTGTGCTTGGGATTGTAGAGGTCCCCGAAGGTGATCGCGTCTGCAGGACATGCCTGGCAGCAGGCGGTCTGATACTCTTCCTCCTCGATCTCCTCCCGGCCTTCGTAGTGGGCCTTCTCCATCGCGAGCTGATACCGGTGGAAGCAGAAGCTGCACTTTTCCACCACACCCCGGGTTCTGACCGAGACGTTGGGGGAGAGCATCTTCTCCATCCCCTCGGGCCAGACCGGGTCCCACCAGTTGAAGTACCGGACATGGTAGGGACAGGCCGCCATGCAGTACCGGCACCCGAAACACCGGGTGTAGATCTGGCTGACGATGCCGGTCTCGGTGCTGTAGTCCGTGGCCGTTGCCGGACAGACCGAGACGCAGGGGGAGTGGCCCGCATGGCCCTCGCAGTGCATGCAGGGCCGGGGCAGATAGCAGATGTCATTTTCGGGGTACGGTTTGCCGTTGTCCATCTTATAGACGCGCAACCAGGTGATGCTGTCCTGCTTGTTGGACTCATTCTCCTTGAACGGCACATTGTTTTCCGCCATACAAGCCACCATACAGGCGCCGCACCCGGTACACTTGTCGAGGTCGATGACCATTCCGTACTTTTTGGTCTGGGTGTTTGTGCTCTTCATCAGATCCTCTGTTTATGGTTGTTCATTTGATTACCGAAGATTACCGATTCAACGGGCAGTCGCGACCGCGGGCAGTCTCCGCAGCTCTCGCCCGACCCTTTATGCCCTTTCCAGTTTGGCTCGGATGCCCCAGGCTGAATCGAGCCCGGAGATCGGGTCCGGTACAGGGCGGATCAGGTCGTTGAAATTGACGCCTTTGTTCGCGATATACCGGCTGTTGGCACTGCGTCCCAGGCCGGTGGCCATGGCCACCATGCCGGGGCGGATGCCTTCGCACAAATTCACCCGTACCCGCGCACGGCCGGCCGGTGTGGAGAGCGCGGCAGATTTGCCGTCCCGTAGTCCGTAGGCCGCAGCCGTTGCAGGGTTCACCTCCACAAAGATCTCCTTGTCCTTTAAAACATTGTCTGGGATAGTCTTCATCACAAAGGGGGTGTCGGCAACCGGACCGCTGGCGATCCGCATGGACTCGGCCGGCACCAGGATCAGAGGAAAAGCTCCCGGATCTCCTTCGATGCGCAACTGGCTGAAGATGTCCTTGTTGTTCCCGTGGGCATAGGACTCGTTAAAGAACTGGAACTTCTTCGATTCATCACCGAATGCCATATCCCATGCTGGTGGGGTATAGTCGGCATTGACCAGGAAGCCGTCCGACTCCAGTGTCCCCCAGAGATCGCCCAGTGTCTCTTTGAGACAGGCTTCGTAATTCTCCCAGCCGAAAGCGTCTCGGACCGATCCGCCCATCTTCTTCGCGGTCAGGATCAGGGTATCCCCGACATGCTTGCTGTCGCACTGGGGTTTGACCACGGGCCGGGTCATGCCGATGATGGGGATGGGCAGGCCAAAAGGCGCGGGCACATCCTGGTACCGCTCCAGATAGGTGTGGTTGGGGAGGATGAGATCGGCCCCGGCCGCGGTCTCGTCCATGTAGGGGGAGAAGCTGACGATGTAGGGGATCTTTTCAAAGGCTTTTTTGACCGCTTCGCCGCCCCGAAGGGTGTAGCAGGGGTTCTCGCCCGAGACCAGAAGAACCTCCACGGCCGCGCCGTTGTTGACGGCTTCCGCAAAGGTGTTCACCATAGAGCGGGTGTTGGCGTAACGCTCGGTTCCGGCCCCGTCGATGCGGGGGGTTCCGTTGCCCTTCTGGGCAACCGGGTCCTGTGCAGGCTCACCCCAGCCGATGTAATCGGGCCGATCCAGTGTCCAGACGCCGCCCTCCTGATTGATGTTGCCGACCAGCGCGTTCAGGGCATGGACCGCCATGAACTCGTGCAGGCTGCCCGGGGTGTATCCCTTGCCCCTTCCTGCAAGTGCGATGGGCTTTTCGGCCCCGACAAAATTTGTGGCCAGATCCTGGATCATGTTCGCGGAGACGCCGGTAAGTCTTGCCACCGTGTCAGGGGTGAAGGCTTCCAGGACGAAGTTCTTGAAGCCCTGATACTTCTTTCCGTCCTCTCCCTCCCAGTCCTCGAACCCCGCGCAGTGCTTCTCCACGAAATCCTTGTTGTACAGGCCATCTTTGATGATCACCTGGGCAATGCCCAGGGCCAGCACAGCCTCGGTTCCGGGATTGAGGGAGACCCACTTGTCTGCCTTTGCCGCGGTGACAGAGAGCCTAGGCTCCACCTGCACCAGCTTTCCGCCGGTCTCGGTCCAGCGGCTGTGGGCCTGAAACATCCGCGAGGAAGATCCCCACCCTTCGAGGATGCCGCAGCCGAAGCTCAGCACGAACTTTGAATTCTCCAGATCAAAGCCCGGAATCCCGTCGACCCCCTGCATCAGCTTCAGGGTCTGCTCGTAGGAATCCTGGATCGTGGGTGTTATCATGAGATTGGGCGAACCGTAGGCCGCCATGAATCTTTTGAAGAGGTGGGGAACGGTGCCGAAAGACTCGTCGGTGATGCAGGCCACGGACTCGGGGCTGCTACCTCTGACCGTGTTGAGCTTTTGGGCCAGTTCCGCGATGGCCGCATCCCAGGAGATCTTCTCCCAGCGGCCCTCTCCCCGTTCGCCGACTCTCTTCATGGGCTCTTTTACCCGCCGTGGGCCGTAGAGGAGCTGGAGTCCGGAAAGCCCCATGATGCAGAGGCCCCCGTTGTTGACCGGATGATCTTTCATCCCCTCGATCTTGACTGCGCGGTCGTCGATCTTCCTGACCGTGATACCGCAGCCGCCGGAACAGAGCATGCAGGTGGAATTGACGTAGTTGATCTCACCATCGGGGGGAACGGGCGTCCAGGGCCAGGTCTGGGTCCAAATGGAAAGATCGTCGGTCAGCTTCCAGGGCAAAGGCGTCAGCGCAGTACCGGCTGCGCCGCCGATAAGAAACGATAAGAAACATCTTCTGCCGATTTTCATTATGATCTACCCCTTTGAAATGGTGATATTATTTATGGCAGACGAAACAGGCGCCTTTGTGGGTCTGAACGCTGTTCTGCTTGACCCCGTTCTCCCGGTGGCACGCTGCGCAGTCATCCATCTTCATCCGATCCCAGGTGTTCTTCTTGATGCCCGCGATGTTTTTCCCCCAGATGTCTCTGCTGTATCCGGTGATCCGATTCTCCTCATAGGGCTTGAGACTGGTGGAGGTGCCGATGTTTCCGTGGCAGGTAACGCAGTCCATCCCGCCGGACTTGACATGAGCCGCATGGGAAAAGAAGACACAGTCGGGCTGCTCGGAATAGATCAACCAGGGGACCTCCCGGTAGTTGGCCACATACTCCTCCACAAAGATGGCCTCGTCCTCGGTGCCGCCCTGGACCTCCTCATGGCAGTCGATGCACTGGGCAAGTTTGGGAACACCGGCATAGGTTCCGTCCTCACGGAAGAAGTGGCAGCTCTCGCATCCGTCCACCATGTCCAGGTGAATGGCATGGTTGAAGTCGAAGGGCTGGCTTTTCTGTGAGTAAAGAAGCTTGGGGAACGCGACCCATCCTGTCAGAAGGCTTGACACCAGTCCGAGAATAAAAAACAAAAGGATGAATCCGGCTCCGCTGTCGGTTTTGGCTTTCTTCTCTTCAATTGCGCTCATGGACACTCCGTCACTCGTTATTTAGGGTTGACCAAAAAACACTTCTCCACCACGACCGAAAAAGCGCCGTAACACGCAGGTGTGTTACCTGTTGATCAATTGTTTGTCAAGAGAAAATCACTGTCCGTAGCTGTGGAGGCCCGGCAGCAGGTTGACGCCGAAGTAGGTGAAAAGAACCGCCATGAAGCCGACCACGGAGATGTAGGCGATCCGATTTCCGTGCCATCCGCGCATGAGCCGGGCGTGCAGCAGGGTGGCATAGATGAACCAGGTGATCAATGACCAGGTCTCCTTGGGGTCCCAGGACCAGTAGCTGCCCCAGGCCGAGTTGGCCCAGACCGCGCCCGTGATGATGCCGATGGTCAGAAAGAGAAAGCCGAACATCACCATCCGGTGGGTCAGGTCGTCGATCACGGAAAGGGCCGGAAGGCGTGAGAGGAGCGGGCTTTTTTCCTCGGCATCCCGCTTTTTGAAGAGATACATCAGGCTCGTGCCGAAGGCCACCGCGAATCCGGCGTAGCCGAGAAAGCAGGTGATGACGTGCGCGATGAGCCAGTTGCTTTTGAGCGCCGGGATCAGCGGCTGAATCCGGTCGCTGATGTCCGGTGAAAGAGACGCGTAGGCCATGGCCAGAAATGCGATGGGGGTGGCGAATGCGCCGATGGTCCGGTTTTTATACCGGTATTCGATGTAGAGGTAGACCACGGCGATGCACAGGGCAAAAAAGACCAGAGATTCATAGAGGTTGGTCAATGGTGCGCGGCCAAAGCCGATCTGGTAGGACTCGACCCAGCGCAGGCCGATGCCGATGGTATTGCCGATGACCGCGATGATGGTCGTGATTGTGGCCGCCTTTCCGACGGAATCCTTTTTGAAGATCCAGGCGCCGATATAGAAGACTGCGGCCAGGCCGTAGATGAAGGTTACGATTGAAAGAATTAGGGAATTGTACACTGATGCTCCTATGTTTCTTTGTACGTCCGTTGTACTTTAAGGGTTGCTGTTGTTCATGATTCCGGCTCTTTTAAAACCAGAACAATGCCTTGGGGAGCCGATTCGATCTCGTAGACCGGTGGTGTGAGAAACCCCAGGTCGAGAACGATCCGCAGAAATTCGTCATGAACCCCCACCCGGATCTTTTCGATCAGCTCGTCATCCACCTTCAGCACGGTGGGGCCCGGATTGTCCCAGATGCCCGGGAAATCGAGCACCAGCTTCGGCGGCTTCTGATCCATGAGGGTGAAGATATTGGGTTCTTCGATTGGGCCGTCCAGGTCGATGAGAAGCTTCAGGCCGTCATCGGTCTGTTCAGGCGCGATCGCGCGGAATGGCCGTTTTTTGCCTTTGTCGGCCGGCGGCTCCAGTTGGCTCACATCCGGCTCTTTTCCGTCCTGCGCCGACTGATCCGAGCCTTCCTGATCCGTCTTCTCCTCCTTCTCCTCTAAGGAGGGTTTCCGTTCATCTTCTCTGCGGCTGTCCGGCTTTGGGTTTTCGGCAGCAGACTTTTTACTCCCTGCCGTCCCCTTTGTCCCGGCAACCGCGCAGGAGGATTCCTGATCCCGCAGATCGAAGAGGTGGCGCTTCTTCAGCTTGAGGACCAGCCCTTCGGGCGCGATGTCGATATAGGGGGTTAGGTTCTTCCTCGTTTTGAGATACAGGGAGACCTGGATCTTCTCTTTGGAATGGCGGACCGCGATCGATTTTACCGTATCATGCTTCTGGGGATATCGGGTCCGGGAGGGCTTCTTCCATTCCCCCGGCAGATCGATCAGCAGTTGGGGGGGCGAGCAGGCATAAGATAGATGGTAATCGGCCACCGGCGCATCGGACCAGATCGTCACCCAGAACTGCCCCTGGTCGTCTCTCAGGGTCACCTCCTCCAGTTCGGGGAGGGGCTGGGAAAAGCCGGTTCCGGAAGCGCCGACCATGAACAGCATCAGCAGAAACAGAAAAAGGGGAAGTCCGATCCGACGGAAACCACTGCGTTGTAAGCTGCCTGTTGCTTTCATGGCGCCTCCTTCAGGATAAGGGTATAGCCTTCGGGCGATTTTTCAACCAGAACCTCGGCCCTGATCTTTCGCTGCAGATCGAGCACAACGGTCAGATACCCCGGATGCTCCCCGACCCGGACACGGCGGACCAGATCTCCGGACACGGGATAGGTATTTTTTCCCTGGTTCTCCCACTCCCCCTGGAGGTTGACCACCAGGCGGGGGGGGGTTCCCATGGTAAAGGCGTTGTAGCCTGCAAAGGAGCCATTGGCATGGATCCGCATCCCAAATCCGCTTTGGATCGGAACCTGCTCGATCCGGGTCATCGTCGCCTTGGGGGATCGGGTGGGGGTTGCCCGTGCGATCTCCCCCGGCTCGACCCTGGGCGCGGGGTCGCCCTTCTTGTTCATGTTGTCTGCGGGCCGCTTTACCGGCGGGGAGTTTACTTCCGCCATCCCTTCGGGCCTTCCGGCCGTTTTTCCCTCGGGTCCGGAAATCGGCCCCTCCTGGGGCCCGACCCGTCTTTCAAGGATCGCCTGTCGCCGGGCTTCGGTTTCCGGGTCGGGCTCGGCCGCGGTATCGGCTTCATCTCCCGATTCGGTTCCGGGGCCGGCCAATCCGGATTCATCGATCTCCGCAAGGATCACTTCCGGTATGACTTCGGGCTCCTCTCCGGTCCCGGACCGAGAGGAGGCTTCGGTTCCGGGTGAACCTGCCGCTTCCGTCTCCGCACCTTCATTCAATGTCTCTGCCAAGGCCCTCCGGGCCGTCTCCGGCTTCGGTGGTGCCGGTGAAGCAGAGTCTTGGGCCCCGAATCGGGGTTCGGCCATCCGATCTCCGGCATCCGGAGGCGGTTCATCCGTATCGACTTGGGCAAGGGTTCTTGTGGTCCCTGCCCCCTCCCCTTCCGCAACCGGCGCGGGGACATCTGTCTGCGCCGGCCTTTCTACGGGTTCCGAAAGCTCCACGGATGCGGTTTCGGGCCCCGGAGGCGGAACCGTTGGCGGTTTTATCTCCCGCTCGAAGAGGCCCAAGGAGAAGAGAAGAAGGATCAGCAGGATGAGCGCGGCCACGCCGGCTCCGATCTTTGCGCCGGCCGTCTTGAACGGGTTTTCCGCCTTCCGGAACCGGCTCCAGCAATCCTTGCACCGATAGGGCGTCCACGGATTGAAGAATTTGGTGATCTTTTCGGTGCCTCGCCGATGGGATCGGGTGATCTGCTCGCTGCCGCAATTCGGACATTTCATGAATGGGTCCCCCTTGGTCGTTGTTGCCGAAATAACGCTATGCTCTCCCCCTTAACTTATGGCAGAAAACAAGGTAGGGCGTCAATGGGGCAGGGGCGAATACAATCATTAGATTTTCCCTCCTTTTATCCTTTCATGAGCATAGGACAAGCCCGATAAAACATCAAGCCGTTTTTTGGGCCGCCTCGACAAGCTGCGCATGGAGATCCTCCACCTTCCGGGTCATGCCCAGCCGGTTCCGATCCGCGAACCCGGAGACCAGGACGCGGCTATTCTTCTCTTTGCCCATCCCCTCCACCGAGACGCAGACCTGCTGATGGGACATCAAGAAGGTTATGAAGATCCCGCCGATCATCACCAGAAATCCGAGATAGACCAGGGGAACCCCCGGGTCCTTCGTCACTTGAAGACCCGTATAATACCGCTTCTGCACATCTCCGACGGAGATGAAAAAATTCCCCTGCCTAAGTCCTCTTCTGACGATCATCTTGTCGAAATCAGGATGCTGTACCGGCAGGATCACCTCCACAGGCTTTGCGGCCTCGGCCGGAGTGAGGACTCCGATAAAGACCTGCCCCAGGTTCATCATGTCCATGAAGGTGTAGGAGGGGATGAAGCGGTCCAGCTTGAAGGTTCCCTGCCCTTCGGGCATATCGATGGTTTCTCGGATCTTCATTTTACGGGTATAGCTCATGCCCGATTCGACGCTGGTGAAGTTGATCACCACCTCCTCGGAGTCTGCGTCCCGGGAGCGCATCTCCCCGTAGCTCGACTGGAAGAGATTGATTCCCCGATACCGAAGAGGATCATTGACGATGATATCCTCGGTAAAGACCGGATTCTCGTTCTCGAAGATGGTCAGCGTGGAGCGGAACTCCTCGGGCGCGCCCGTATTGTAGAAGCTTACACTGAAATCATCGCACCGGACCGAAAAGGGGAGATCCAGGGGCTGGTTCGTATTACGCAGCCGGATCTGGGAGACCGTATCCCCTTCCGGAATGTTGACATACCCTTCAAAGCCGAAAAAGGAGCCGGTCAGGCCCCCGGCCAGCAGCAGCAGAACGCTCAAGTGGACCACATATACCCCGAGGCGGGATTTGCGCCCCTTTTCCGCAAAGATGGTATAGCCGTTCTCGGTCTTTTCCACCCGTCGGTATCCGAACTTCGACGCCACAATTTTGTCGAAGGGGTCCAGCAGATTTTCGGGCGGGGCCGGCGCGGTGAAGGTTTTGGCATCGGGCCGCTTCTGAAACCGGGAGAGGGAGTATTTCGGCTTTTTGGCAAAGATTATCTTTCCGGTGGAAATGAGCCGGTCCGCGGAGCAGACCAGGATGTTGAGCACCAGCATCAGCAGCAGAAACTGGAACCACCAGGAGCGGTACATGTCGAAGATGTCCAGCGCGTAGAAGAGCCGGTAGAGAAACTCTCCGTAGGCTTTGAAATATGAGGCCGGGTCCTCGTTCTGGGGGACCAGGGTTCCGATGATGGAGGTGCCGGCCAAAGTCAGCAGGAGAGCCACCGTCAGCCGGATCGAGGCGAAGAAATTCCAGATCCGATCGAAAAAGCCCGGGCTTTTCTCCGGCTTCATCCCTGCGCTATTTTGATTTTCCGTCGTCATTCTCTGTCCTTATCGCTATTCTTGGAATCTGCAAAGGGTTAAAAGAATCGAATATAGCAGATCCCCCAGAAGGGGGCAAGAAGGAATATCCGAAAAATCAGAGCGATCGCATTAAAATTCGAATAAATGCAGGAACTCCTTGACAAGTGTATTCAAAGCGCATGAGCAGGTTGTCGAAAGCGTCATCGACGGCCAGCAGGATGGCGAGGCCGGACCAGAGGTACTTTTAACGGTGATGATCCCGTTGACCTTCTTTGCGATCCCGCCGCCCGAGGGCAGGATCGTGCGGATGAGCCTGCTGTCCCGGTCGTACATGTATGTGTAGCTCCCGCTCAGGGGCGTCCGGTACGAGGTGTTGCGATCGACGCGGTTGTAGCCGAAGAGGTGATCGGCCGGGGTCGGCGTGTTCAGCAGGGTCATGTTGCCGTTTTTGTCGTAGTCGAACCGGACAGTGGCGTTGTCCGGCGGCCGGTAACCGCGAAGTCGTTGTCATAAGTGTAGGAATTGAAAACAACTTCTTTTTCAAACCGCCCCTTTCAGGGCATTTACAGGTCGGCCTTTTTTACATATCTTATCCCTCCTCAAATATCAGCTTTGTATTACCCACATCCACCAGTAAACGCGATGCTGTAGAGAATTCCTCCTTTCTGTTTCAATTGTTTCTTCCGTCACTGCCAAGGCGTTGGGGCTCTGTTTCCCAGCATAATCCGGATGCCCAGAATTACCAAGCAATATCCGAAACCTGAAAACCCGGCAAACAGCAGCCAAAAACCGATGGGGTTTACCTTTCTATAGACATGGGCAATGCCTTTATAGCCCATGCCGATGGGCAGCCATCCATTGAAAATCCCACTTATGGCAAGAATAACCAATAAGGCGCCGAGAACGAGATAAAACCCACCTTGAACGATTGCTTCCATTTTGAATTTTCTCCTTCTGAACTTTGTGTTGTGAATCCGATCCCATGTAGCGTCTTTTTTCCATTTGGCAAAATAATAATAGACCGTCTGCCATGGTGGAAAATCATGGGGCAGGAGACGCCATGCGCAACCCGAGCGCAAAATGTAAAAGATGGCATTGAGGATCTCCAGCAGAGACCATTTTCTTGGTCTTCCCGACTTGGAGTCAGCGGGGAGAAGGGGAGTGAAAATTGCCTCTTCATCGATGGTAAGATTAGTGGGATAGGGGGGTCGATCCATTTTAGTTCTCCTTTCTCTGTTTCCTGCTGTTCCACACACCCTGACACATTCGTCTATACCAAAAAAATCTGCGTTTGGGTAGGGCCACAAAATTTGTTACTACTTTTCAAACGCCCTCTAAATTGCCGGCTGCTGGCCGGGGCCCGAAACTACATCCGGGTGGAAGCTGGGGTGATAAAAATCAGCCCAAACAGCCGTTAAAAAGTGCGTCCATTTTTGTTCCCCCTAAAACGATGAGACAGATTATGATGAGCCAATGTTTTTCCTTTACTTTTATGGCCAATGGTTCGGTAATTTTTTCCGGTTTACAGTGCTGTAAACTATAACTACTTGAAATTACGGCAACAAAGGCCAGTCCATATGCACCATGGATTATCAATGCTTCTTTCCCTATAGGTGCAATAATATTCTGGTACAAGCGACGCGATTATATGTCACTTGCTGATCAGGCTAACAAGACGAATTCATCCGACGAAAATAGCCTCGCGGCTGATTAGTAACATTATGAGCACTTAAAATTTGAAAAAATCGAATAAAAGAAATCATTGAAAAGGCTGGGGCTCATTACAATGCCAATTCAGCGGACGCAAAAAGCCGCGCCAGCAGCCCCGGCCAGAAAAATGATAATGACCCCATCCTTTTCCTAAACCTGTCCATCCTTTTACACCCTGTAAAGAAAACTGACACCCCGCGCCTTCCAGAAATTCCCCCGAATCCGGCCACACCAAAAAGAATAAACTGATTTCCTTTTTATTTCATGTGGTTTTAAATCTATCCCCCGGATCTTTTCTCTGGCATATCCGTTGCATTTTCCAAAGACAGCTACAGACGAAGGATCGAACCTCGAGGGCCGCTTTGGAAAGGGCTGCCTTTTTCAAAGGTCATCGGCATCCTTTCTAATCATCAAACGCCACTATAAGGAGATGCACAGTGGACGGACCCATCGATATCCTCATTGCGGATCGAAACCCCCATGTCAGGGAGTTTCTGCGGCGGGAGCTGGCCCGGGAGGGGTATCGGGTCCGGATCGCCCGGAGCGGAAAAGAGCTGATCCAGGTGGTCTACCATGAGGAGGTCATCGGCCTGCTTATCCTGGACCCGGATCTGCCGGATGTGGAGATCTCATTGACCATGCGAAAGCTCAAAAACCGGATTCCCTTCCTGCCGGTGGTGATCCACACCTATGCATCGGACTGGGAGGAGAACGGGTATGGGCTCCGGCACGTCGTCTTTGTGGAGAAACGGGGCAACAGCGTCGAACGGATCAAGGCCGTGGCTCTGGAGATCCTGCGGAAAAAAAAGCCGGCCTCGGTCGGGGGCAGCCGCATTTCAAAAATCGAACCACCCGGAGCGTAAGAGAAGATGAAAGCAGACAACGGCCATCACGACACGCACTATTACAATGCCCTGACCCGCCGAATGATCGGAATCATCATCGTGGTCTCCATCACTCCCATGCTTCTGGTAGCCGGGGTCATCTACAGCCAGTTTCACGACTCCTACAAGGAGAAAGTATATGCCCATCTGGGGGAGCTGGTGTTGAAGCACCGGCAGAACATCGACAACTTTTTGACGGAGAAGCTCAACAACATCCGGTTTATGGCCGAGGCCCTCGACGTGGAGGAGCTGAACAACGAAAGAGTCCTGCGGGAGAAGCTGAAGATCCTCCAGGAGGAGTACGGAACGGTCTTCGAGGATCTCGGCTTTGTAAACCATGAGGGGCTCCAGGTGGCATATGCCGGATCTCTCAAGCTGGAAAATGCCCGCTATTCGGGCGCGGAATGGTTTCTTAAGGCTTTGGAGAACGAATATTACATCAGCGATGTCTTTATGGGGCTCCGGGGCTTTCCCCACTTCATCGTGACGGTTCGGGGGGGGACAGATGAGGAGCCCTGGGTGCTGAGGGCCACCATCAACTTCATGGCCTTCAACGCGCTGGTGCAGAAGATCCGGATCGGAAAGACAGGCTTTGCCTTTATTTTAAACCGCCAGGGGCAGTATCAGACCGAACCCGCCTTCGACGCGCTGCCGAGCATTCAGCAGTATTCGGAATACTTCCTCACCCGGAACCCGTCGAGCCATAGCAATGTCCGGATAATGGAAAAGGAGGACAGCGCCGGCCGGGTAAACCTCTATGTGGGAGCCCTGTTAAAAGGGGGGGACTGGCTGATGGTCTATCAGCAGCACAGCGAGGACGCCTATGCAGACCTTCAGCACGCGCAGAAGATCATCATTTTGATCCTTTTGGTCGGTATCATCGGCATCGTGACCATGTCAGTACTACTCTCCGGGCGGATGGTCAGCCGGATGTCCTTCATCGACCGGGAGAAGGAGATGATGAACCAGCAGGTGATCGAGACCGGAAAGCTCGCTTCCGTGGGGCAGCTTGCGGCCGGCATCGCGCACGAGATCAACAACCCGGTGGCCATCATGGTAGAGGAGGCCGGATGGATTCAGGATCTTCTGGAAGAAGAGGAGTTTGCTGCAGGGAAAAACCTCGAGGAGTTCCAGCGGGCACTGCTCCAGATCGGGACCCAGGGCCGGCGCTGCAAAGAGATCACCCATAAGCTCTTGAGCTTTGCCCGGAAGACCGACTCCCGGATCCATGATGTTCGAGTCAACGAGATGATCGACGAGCTGGTGGAACTTTCGGCTCAGCGGGCAAGGTATGCGGGGGTGGAGATCATAACCCGCTTTCAAAAGGATCTTCCCCTGCTGAAAGTCTCCGAGACCGAATTTCAGCAGGTGATGTTAAATCTCATCAACAACGCACTGGATGCCATGGAGAAAAAGGGAGGGCTTCTGAAGATCTCCACAAGCCTGGAGGGGGAGGAGATGGTGATCGAGGTGGCCGACAATGGTCCCGGCATTCCCAAATCCAACCTCGCCCGGATCTTCGACCCCTTCTTCACCACAAAGCCGGTGGGCAAGGGAACGGGGCTGGGGCTCTCCATCTGCTACGGCATCGTCAAAAAGATGGGCGGCGAGGTCGATGTAAAGAGTGTGATGGATCATGGAACGACCTTCCACATCCGGCTGCCGGTCATCCAGGACTGAACGCCCTCTTGTTTGAAATATCAGAATATCTTGGAAATCCCCTTTTTATAGCACCATTTGGAAAGTCATTCATGAAAAATATAAAACATAAAAAAAGGAGAAGCAGAAAATGACAATTGCAAACGTACTGCTGGTGGATGACGAGGTCGGATTCGTGGAGACCATGACCAAGCGCCTAACCAAGAGAAACCTTTCCGTGACAGCGGCCCACAGCGGCAAGGATGCCCTGAAGGTGCTCGACGACAATGAGACCATCGAAGTGGTGATCCTCGATGTTAAGATGCCCGGGATGGACGGCATCGAGACCCTGCGGGAGATCAAGACCCGCTTTCCCCTGACCGAGGTGATCATGCTGACGGGACATGCCACGGTGGAGACCGGCATCGAGGGGATGAAGCTGGGGGCATTCGACTACCTGATGAAGCCGTGCGATATGGATGTGCTGATGGAGAAAGTCGGGGAGGGGGCCGCGAAGAAGCGGGGCCACGAGGATAAGATCGTCCAGGCCCGGGTCAAGGAGATCACCAACCGCAGGGCATAGTAAAAGATCTGCTCCAAAACCGGAAGAGGAGGAAGGAAAAGATGGCTTCGGAGGAAAGCATCCGGCTTCTGATGGTGGACGATGAAGAAGGATATGTCAATGTAATTGCCAACCGTCTGGCCAGGCGGGGGATCGACGTCACCCGGACCTACAGCGGCTCCGAGGCCATCCAGACCCTCCGGGGAGAGGAGTTCGACGTGGCGCTGCTCGATCTGAAGATGGAGGACATGGACGGCCTGGAGGTACTCAAGGTCTTCAAGCTCATGGCCCCGGAGCTTCAGGTGGTGATGATCACGGGCCACGGTTCAGAGGAGGCCGCAAGGGAGGGGATCGCGGAGGGCGCATTCGACTATCTGACCAAGCCGTGCGAGCTTAGCGAACTGGTGGAGAAAATCCGGGAGGCGGCAGCGGCCCGGAAGAAGATGGAACCTTAAACCGGAACGGATTCAGACAGCATAAGGACAGAGGTAGAGAGATGATCCTGAAAAACAAATGGTTTCAACTGGGCTTCGCGATCGCGCTGGGCGTCATCGTCATGCTCCTGCCGAGGCCCGAGGGCAAGCAGTTTAAAATCATCGGAGATCCGGAGAAGAAGCTTTACAGCGAACTGGCGGAATATTACACACTGGTTCCGGAAAAGTTCAAAGGACAGAAAGGGTATATCATGGAGGCCCGGTATCCGGGGGCAGCGGAAGCTACCGGGACTTTCCTTAGCGAACGCGCGGCCGTGGTGGTCGGCGACAGCGCCGAGGTGAGCTATGTGGACGGCCTCTCCCCCAGAGCAAAGCGGTTTCTGGCAATGCTGGCGGTGCTGATCTTCCTCTTTGTGGCCGAGCCGATCCCGCTGGAGATCACGGCTGTCCTCATCGGCGTCTCTCTGGTGACCATGGGCATCACCGACGTGAAGGATGCCTGGGCCCCCTACATGCACCCGGTGGTGGTCTTCATCATGTGCTGTCTGATCTTTGCCATCTCCCTGGACAAGGCGGGCCTGACCAAGCGGCTCGGCTACTTCATCATCAAGAAGGCCGGCAACAGCGTCACCCGCTTCACCTTCATCATCGCGATGGGTCTGGGGATCTCCTCTTCCTTTATGCATGATGCCGCGGCCTGCGCCATCGGCATCGTCACCATGCTGCCGCTGATGCGGGCAGTCGGCATCGAGCCCTACTCCCAAACCGCAAAGTTCATGATGCTCTCCCTGCCCTTTGCCTGCTCGGCCGGGGGCATGGGATCGCTCATCGGCGGGGGGCGGTGCATGGTATCCGCGGCCTTTTTAAAGGAGTTCACCGGCATCGAGATCACATTTTTAGACTGGATCAAGTTCGCGATGCCCATGGCCATCGTGACGGTTCCCGCGGCCGTGCTCATCGTCTATTTCGTCTACCGGCCCGACCCCAAATTCAAGCTGCCCGCGTTCGAAGAGGATCTGGGCCCCTGGACCCCCATCGAAAAAACCACCTTGGCCATCGTCGTTCTGGCCTTCCTCTCCTGGTTGTTCAAGGAGTTCCACGGGCTCCACTACTCCATCACCGGAATGCTGGCGGTGGCGGCACTGGTTCTGACAAAGGTTTTGACATGGGAGGATATTCAGGAGAACATGGAGTGGGGGACCGCGCTCTTCATCTTTGGCGGCGGGATCTCTTTAGGGCTGGCCATGGGATACTCGGGTGCGGCCGATTACTTTGCCAACCTCTTCTTCCCCCTGGTGCAGGGTGGCGGGTGGCTCCTCCTATTTGCCGGGGTGGCAATCTTCGGGGCACTGGTGACCAATGCGATGGCCAATGTCGCGGCTGCGGCCCTGATTCTGCCCATCGTGATCCCCATGGCCATTCTCGAGGGGGTCGATCCCCGGGTGCTGGCCCTCTGTCTGGGAACCGCGACCTCATTTGCCATGCTCCTGGTGATCGGCTGTCCCCCCAACGCGATCGCCTACAGCTACCGATATTTCAAATCCTCGGATCTGACCAAGGTGGGCGCGGTGGCCACGCCGATCCTTCTTTTTCTGCTGATTCTGACAGCATCCATCTGGTGGAAGATCCTGGGCCTTATATAAGATCAGGGATATAAGATAAACCGGTTGCGCTTAACCGATTGAAAGGATAGAACAATGGCCGTAAAGATACCGATCCGCGTCTTGATCGTGGACGACGAGAAGGATTTTGTGGAGATGCTGGCCATGCGCCTGATCGAATCGGGCGAGAAGGTCTATGAGGCCTATGACGGGCTCGGATGCCTCGAATTCCTGGAGAAGAACCCGGACAAGGTCGATGTGGTGATCTTAGACATCCGGATGCCCGGCATGGACGGCATGGAGACCTTGAAGGAGATCCGGAAGAAGTGGCCCCTGATTGAGGTGATCATGCTCACTGGCCATGGCACGGCAAAGACCGCGGTCGAAGGGATGAAGCTGGGCGCATTCGACTATCTGCTCAAGCCGGCCGATTTCGAGGATCTCATGGAGAAGATCGAGGGGGCCCGAAAGCGAAGAGACGAACAGAGAGAGCGGATTCGCAAAGCCGAGGCCAAGCTGCTGGTGAGAAAGAGCGGAGGTTTCTACTCCTGAAGCCATGAAAGCGGCCGTTTCCAAAGCCAGGATTTTCAGCCGGTTTCCGGTCGCCCCCTTAGAGCGCCACTTCAACCGGCTGAGCCTGCGTACCCGGATCTACACCCTTCTGGGGCTGCTGCTGTTCATCACCCTGTCGGGGGCACTGATCATGATCGGCTATACCTTCCGCATCGAGAATCTGCTCAATAGGATCCTGGAGAAGGATGTGGCCGGTTTTCAGGCCGCAGAGGCGATGGAGACGGCCCTGATCAACCAGAAGGGATTCATCTCCTATTATTTCATAGACGGCGACGACAGATGGCTCCGGGAGCTTGGGAAGCACCGGAAGGATTTCTCGTTTCAGCTTCAGCGCACCCGGGAGAGGGCTCCGGAGCCGGCCTTTCAGGATTTGCTGAACCGGATCGAGGAGCGGTATGCCCTCTATACCCATGTGAAGGATCAGGTTATCGAACTCTACCGGCAGGGGGACCGGGAGGCTGGGGCAAGGCTCCATTCGCGGGCCCGGGAAATCTTCCCCCAGCTCCTCTCCCTCTGCGAAAACTACAAGGAACTGCACACCGCAGAGATCCGCGAAGCCCAGATCCGCAGCAGCCAGGAAGCGACCCGGCTGCGGTTCACCGCGGTGATGGCCATGTTCGTGGAATTTTCCCTGGCCATCCTTCTGATGGGGCTGCTGATAAAACAGATCCTGACTCCGGTGCGGCGCCTCGCGGAACGGGCCGAGGGGCCTTCTGCAGAATATCCGAAGACCGCAGACGAGATCAAGGCTCTGAGCCATCGGGTGGAGGGGCTGATCAAGAATGCTGGAAGAACCGAGATGGAGCTGATCCGGAGCCGGGAGAACCTGCTCCAGTCCGGAAAGATGGCCATGGTGGGAAAGCTTGCGGCCAACACCGCACACAGCATCCGAAACCCCCTCACATCGGTGAAGATGCGCCTCTTCTCTTTGGGCCGCTCCATCCGGTTTACGGGGAGCCAGAGGGAGGACTTCGATGTCATCTCCCAGGAGATCCGCCACATCGACACCATCATCAGCAATTTTCTCGAGTTTGCCCGTCCGCCCCGGCTGAAGATGCAGCCGGTGAACCCTTCCGCCATCGCGGACATGGCCCTGCTGCTGCTCAAGCACCGGCTCCAGTCTCACCGGGTGACGGTCAATCTGGAAAGGGAGGGAAATCTGCCGGAGATCGACGCTGACCCGGAACAGCTCAAGGAGGCGATGGTCAATCTGATCGTGAACGCGTGCGAGGCCATCAAAAGCAACGGGACCATCACGGTCCGGGAGGAGGTGAGCCGGGAGCCGGGCGCGGAGGCCGTGGTCATCCGCATCATCGACAGCGGCCCCGGCATCCCCGAGGGAATCAAAGAGAAGCTCTTCGACCCCTTCTTCACCACCAAGGAGGAGGGAACCGGCCTGGGGCTCTCCATCAGCTCCCGGATCATCGAGGAGCATGGCGGATTTCTGGGGGTCTTTTCCGAGGAGGGAAAGGGGGCCGACTTCACCATCACCCTGCCCCTTGAGCGGCCCCGGGATGATAAGGGGGAGAAGGGGGACGAAGGAGACGCGGTTTGAGGTCCATTCTCATCATCGACGACGACGATCAGTTGCGGAAGAGTTTTGAAAAGCTGCTGACGGAAGAGGGATACCGGGTGACGGGCGCACCTTCAGGAGAGGACGGACTCATCGCACTCGATGCGGCCATGCCCGATCTGGTGATTTTAGACATGCGCCTGCCCGGAATGAACGGCTTCGAGACCTTCAAAAAGATCCACGATGCTAACCCTCGCCTGCCGGTCATCATCATGACGGCCTACGGCACCACCGAGATAGCGATCGAGGCGACCAAGATGGGCGCGTTCGACTACATCTTGAAGCCCTTTGAGATTCCAGACATGCTCGACGTGATCCACAAGGCGATCGAGGCGGCCCGCTTCATGCACCAGCCCGTATTGATGGATGCCTCTCCGGACAAGCCGACCCGGGATGCCATCATCGGCAGAAGTCCGGCCATGCAGGAGGTTTACAAGGCCATCGGCCGGGTCACCACAACGGATGCTACCGTGCTGATCCGGGGGGCATCGGGAACCGGCAAGGAGCTGGTGGCCAGAGCTGTCTATCAGCACAGCCTGCGGAAGAACAAGCCTTTTCTGATCATCAACTGTGTGGCCATTCCCGAGACATTGCTGGAGAGCGAACTCTTCGGGTATGAGAAGGGGGCATTTACGGGAGCGGGCCACCGCAGGATCGGAAAGATCGAGCAGGCCCACCGGGGAACCATTTTTCTGGATGAGATCGGGGACATGCCCTTCACCCTCCAGTCCAAGATGCTGCGTCTGCTACAGGAGAAGAGCGTCGAGCGGCTGGGGGGAAGAGAGACGGTCCCGGTCGATGTCCGGATCATCGCGGCCACCAACCGGAACCTGGAGACCGCGATCCGTGAGGGCCGGTTCCGTGAGGATCTATACTACCGGCTGGAGGTGGTGACGATCAAGCTGCCCCGGCTCACGGACCGGCCTGAGGACATCCGGGATCTGACCGACTATTTCCTGGCCAGGTATTCGGCCGAGGCCGTAATCGACAACCCGGGCATCACCGACATCGCGATCGGTGTGCTCCTCTCCCACCAGTGGCCCGGCAATGTCCGGGAGCTGTCCAACGTGATCCAGAAGGCGCTGATCTTCAACCGGGGGACTCCGCTGTCGGCCGAGGATATTCAGCGGGCCATCGGGGCCAAGGAGGCGGTCCGGGAAAAGGAGGAGCGCAGGGATCTGGAAGATCTGATCCGGGAGCTGACGGCCGAAGCCATCGCAAAAGGTGACGGCGAGAATCTCTTGGAGAGCCTGACGGAGCGGTTTGCCGCGATCGTGATCCGGGAGGCCCTGCGGATCTCGGACGGGAACCGCTCCCGCGCGGCAAAGCTTTTAGGGGTCTCCCGGCCCACCCTCCATGCCAAGATCGAGAAGTACAACCTGAAGTTCGAGACCCATGTGAAGGAGCAGATGGGGTAGAAAGGTGCGGCGCGGGTGCAGGATCGGCTGCCCTGGCTGCATATTTTTTCCTCGTTCGTCTGCAGGGTCTCCCAAACCCTTTTTCCAGATCCATCCCCTATACCATTTTCGCCCTTCCGGTTGCACCCTTTTTTCAATTGCGTCCTGCCTACGCCCCATTCTTCGAGAATATTTTCAGAAGCGTTTTTCGATTTTGGTATGCATTTTTATTGACAAATCGCTAAAAATCTGCTTTTACTTCAGATAATATAAGCATTATTTTGAGATCATTCCATAACCAGAATGCGAATATCATGCCATTACAACTATATATATTTTCCAGAGGTAGGCCAAGAGAAAGTTTTTATCATTTATGGCATACTTATTGCATTCCGGTTTTTGTGACCATATGAATGCTAACACGCATATTTTGCGGGATAATCACTGGTTATGCAAAGAAAAAATAAATGGAATATGTAATCAAAGTATTCATGATTAGCCTGACAAGTATTATTCCAATTGGTGGGATTTTCTATTTAGTTTTAAGTTTGAAGGCTGGTAAAATTATTTCGAGAGAACCGTCAGCACTTCTCGCATGCAAAACAGTATCAAGAGAAGAAGATCGAAAGTCATTTTGGATTTCGTGGTCTGCTCTTTTTATTTTCTTTTTGATCATGACAATCATATTCATATTTCATACAATTACAAAGTGGAAGTTGCCAATAAGAGAATATTTAACATTTTGAAAAATATTTTGTATAACCCGGCAGTGTAGTGGACATCCAGGGCCGGTGAATTTTGGAAAGTTTGTCTGAAATTGGAATTAATTGTTTTTAAAAAGTCCGTGGAAGCCCTGGCTGCCACTGACCGACACAGTTGGCAATGCTGCAATAACGACAAAAATAACATGAACGCGGAGACGCAGTTGTTCATTGTTTTGACACGGTAACATGTAGACAATAAGTTAAATAGATGAAAAACAATATAGACGAGGTAGGATGCAAACATGAGTGTAGTATTAGAAATTCCAGATCAGGTCGCACATGCGATTCGATTGCCAGCAAGCGATCAACAACAAGCCCTTATGACGGAACTCGCTGTGGCGTTATATGCCAGAGGGATTTTGTCATTCGGAAAAGCGCGAGAGTTAACCAAACTCAATCGCATTGAGTTTGGGCGCTTATTGGGAAGGCGCGAGATTCCACGTCACTATACTGAGCAGGATTTGGAGGATGATATCGCCTATGCCCGTGGTCAGTAACACATCTCCAATATGGAATCTTGCGAGTATTGAGCGCCTTGATTTGCTCCATGATCAATTTTCGGTTGTCAGAATTCCCGATGAGGTCTGGCAGGAATTGCAGGTTGGACAGGAGTATCCCGAAGTGGCTCGGATTCGACAAGCCATTGATGCCCATTGGATAACGGTAGAGTCTCTATGCAATCCGTATCTTCAGCGGTCACTAATGCGGGAGCTTGATGCCGGAGAATCGGCGGCGATTGCTCTGGCCATTGAACAAGGCGTGAGCCGGATCTTGATCGATGAAATGGATGGCCGAACAGCAGCAAAAGCCATGGGATTACGACCGATAGGCATTCTTGGTGTGCTGCTTCGCGCAAAAGCTGAAGGGGAGATTGTGTCAGTGTCCCAAGACATGGCACGACTCAGGCATGAAGCAGGATTCTTTATTGCGGAATCACTGTTCCAGCGTGTACAAGAACTTGCCGGGGAATAAGGAGAACGCCTCGATCTATAGCAAAGGCATTGATAACCAAACGGTCGAGCCGGACCGGGTTTTCTCCGCTGCGCTACGAAAACCCGGCCGCTCACCTTATCGTTAAATCTCTGGGGGATGATTGTCATATAAACCAGAATATATAGATACAACATTCAAATTGCTTTCTAAAAAGGCTGACTTGCTAAAGGCACTTATAGGCAAAAGGCTTTTAACCAGTTATGTCGTCTGGGACATAGATGAAAATGAGTGGTTTGTCGATGGGCCGGTTGTTCTCGTTTTCGAGGAAAAGCAAATCGAACTATGTTGTAATAAACTTGAAGAAATATCAATCACAACTGGAGCAGTAGATATCGGAGTTAATCCGACAATACCATGGGATCCAGAGGGGCATTATGAATGGCGTAAAAACGCATTAGAGGATATCAATTTTGTAATTGATTATGCTGTGGAGAAAATCAACATCATTGAATTCGAATTCACAACATGGCCTCCTGGTGAAGACTCAAACTCACCGAACGCGAATTCCAACTGGATATTGAATGGATTGGATTTTTATTTTCCAAAAGGTTTTTTCTCATTTTTTAATGCTTTAGATGAAAATGGAATCAGTAATGAGGAAACTCGAGATGTGAAAATCAAAAAATTTAACTTAGATGGTAAAATCGAGATTTAACAAGCCTGTGCACTGGATTGCCATTCCGCTAACGCTTCATGGCAACCAGTGAGAAGGTGTTTGAAAAGTAAGTAACAAATTTTGTGGCCCGACATAAATACAAGATATATCTCTAATGAAATATGTTTGGAGCAAAAAAATAATATCGTAAAATAAATTTCATACTTCAATCGACCATTTTAATGTAAAAAAAGCAAAAGTTATGCTCCAACCTTCTGAATATTAAAGGCCATTATGTTCGAAAAAACAATGAAAGAAGGCTGGTTAAGAACTATTCATAGAAAAGATCGCTGTGACTTGAGTCTTTTTCAAGCAGGCCTTCGTTTATTATCATATTTTTTAGACCACGATATCGACATACCAATCTCATTCATACCGGAGTCGAATGTCTAGAAATCATGGGAAGAGGTTGTAGGAATTTTTCGAATCATATCAATAATCTAAAAAAAGTGTACGGTAGTGAATTGTCGTACCAGGGCGTTCGTATCGTTTTTGACATAATACCTCTCCTTCAATGAGGTTCGTCTGGTGGGCAATGTCTGCCCATAGAGGTATTGTATCATATATCTTAATTAGAGATCAGGGAAATGTCTGGAGATAGAAGTGCAAAAGATTGACGACGCTTCTTTTTCTGCCGCGGAGCGGCTTACTTGAACTGCTGACTTATAATATTGAGAAAAGTAAAAAGGTGATTTTAACTTGAAACTTAAAAAGTAAGGAAATTATTTTGAGAATTGAAAGCTTTATTTGGTACAGAGATATTGTGGACAAGCTTATTTGGAAGCACAATATATTGCATGAAGAAGTAGAAGAGGTTTTTCGTAATAATCCAAAATTTAAATTGATTGAAAAAGGGAAAATAAAAAATGAGAATTTATATTCTGCTCGTGGAAGAACAAATGCTGGAAGATATATCACCGTATTATTTATATATAAGCTGACAAAAGAAGCATTAATAGTTACAGCACGAGAGATGGATTCTAAAGAAAGGAAAAATTATGCAAAAAAATAAGAGAGACACTTTGCCGGATGAATTTAGAAATATTGAAGAAGCAGCTAACTTTTGGGATACTCATAGTTTAGCTGATTATGAAGACTTACAGCGTGATATAGAATTTGAAGTGGAGTTAAAAGCAGAAAAAAACTATTTTGCAGTTGAAAAAGAATTATCCGATAATATTGATAAATTGGCCCACATTAAGGGAATATTACCTGAAACATTGGTAAATTTGTGGCTCAAAGAGAAAATTCTTGAAAATCAAGATAAAGTGGTTTGTACATAGAGAAAAAGTCGGAATCAAGAAAAACCCATTAGGATAGAACCGACCCCGTTTACAAAACAAGTCTGCTGCCAACTTGAAAAGGGGCCGGATTCTATCCATGGTTCAAGAAGCCCGGAAAAGAGAAGCGCGTTCGGATCTTAGCAGATTTTAAGCGTACTGGGCGACCATTTGGTGATGTTCCGGCGGAAGAGAAAATATTCCTGAAGCTCATCTTCGGTGATCTGTCGGGGGTCTTTTCCAAAATGTTCGATGAGCTTTCGGACAGCACGGGCGTAGGCTTCCTGAGTGCTGCCGCTCATTCCGGCCAGTTGAAGGGCGTCGATGGTCTTGTCGTACCAGGGCGTTTGCAATGTCTTTGACATGATACCTCTCACTTTTTCAATGGGTTCGTCTGGTGGGGTAATGTCAGAACATAGCGGTATTATATCACATATCTCGATTGCAGGTCATGGAAAATGGCCGGGGATGGAAGTGCAAGGGGTTGATGGCGCTTCTTTTTCTGCCGCGGAGCGGCTTACTTGAACAACCGCATTAACTCGGACTGGGAAAAGCTGCGCCGCTTCGCTATGCAGCTTTTCCCAGCCGGTTATGCGGAGCGTTAGCCGATAAAAAAGATCCATTGACATATTTGGTGATATGTTGTACAGTCTAGACTGTCTAGTTATTTTGTGATAAGGGGTATTGAACCATGGAAAATTGGCAATTACAAGATGCAAAAAATCGTTTTAGCGAAGTCGTTAAAAAAGCGTTATTAAGTGGTCCGCAGATGGTAACAAAAAGGGGCGTCGAAACCGTTGTGGTTATTTCAGTTGAGGAATATCGGAAATTGACAAAACCCAAAACGACCTTGACGGAATTTTTCAATAATTCTCCTCTGAAAAACTCCAATATCGATTTGGAAAGAATTAAAGAATATCCAAGAGAGATTGATTTGTGAAATACATATTAGATACTTGCGTCATTTCTGAATTAATTAAACCACGCCCGAATTCTGCTGTTGTATCCTGGATAAATTCTCATCTTGAGGAAAATTTTTATCTGACATCAATTACGATCGGTGAAATTCAAAGAGGGATATCCAAGCTAACCGAATCCAAGAAAAAAAAGAACCTTCAAAATTGGCTTGACAGCGAGCTGATTGTTCGTTTTGATAGGCGTATTTTAAGCTTTGGCTTACTTGAATCAAAAGTTTGGGGAAAAATACAGGCTCAAGCTGAAAAAGAAGGAAATAAGATGCCTATTCTTGATGGTTTAATGACCTCAATTGCTATAGTTCACGATATGGGAATTGCTACGAGGAATATCAGCGATATGGAGATCAGTGGAGTAGGCTTAATAAACCCATGGAAGTAATAGCTAACCAGCCACCGCTGCGGACTCGGTACCCTCGCCACAGAGTGGCGACGTTGGGAACAGGCCCCCAGCATGAACAATCCGATCCGGTGGTTGCCCCCATCCCGTTGCATGAGAACCCGTCATTCCAGCAGATGTGTGAGCTACCGCTTCACACACTGCTGAACTCCTAGTTAGCCGCACTTTTAAATGAAATATTTATTTTTAAAATTAAATAATTATATTGATGATTGCTTTATTCGTTGGATTTTTGTGTTCGTATATGCTATCATGTGAATTATGTTAATAACCGCTGATACCAATGTGATCTTCTCAGCACTTTACAGTCGCAAGGGAGCATCTCATTATATTTTAAGATTAATTTTGGATGAAAAAGTTAAGTTGGCTATTTCACCGCAGATTTACTTCGAATATTACGATGTCCTAACAAGAGAAGAAAATCTTGAAAAATTAGGCATGTCTGTTGGTGAAATAGAGAGTATTCTTGATATGTTAGCTTTACTTGCTCAGAAACATTCGATATATTTTCTGCTAAGACCGAATTTGACAGATGAGAATGACAATATGATTTGTGAATGTGCTTTTGCTAGCAACAGTCAATATCTCATCACGTCAAACATTAAAGATTTTAAGGGCGGAGAATTGAATGGTTTCGTCTTCAAGCTCGTTACGCCCAGAGATTTTTGCATTATATGGAGGGCTGAAAATGAATAAAAGTCTTACTCTTACACTCAGAATGCCCATCGATCTTAAAAAACGCCTTGAAAGAGAAGCCAAATATCAAGGGGTCTCACTAAATCAACTAACAAATTATATGATTACTGTACAGCTTACACAGTTAGAAATGGTATCATCTCTTGATGAAAAATTGATAGGAAAATCCATTCCTAATTTAAAAAAGAAAGTCTTATCTATTCTGGATAAAATACCGGAAAGAAATGTTCCTACTTGGGATTCTCTTGAATGAAAAATAGTTATAAACGACAATTAAAAAGCGGCTAAACCCATTAGGATAGAACCGACCCCGTTTACAAAACAAGTCTGCTGCAGACTTGAAAGGGGTCGGATTCAAACCATTTTTGAAGAAGCCCGGAAAAGAGAAGCGCGTCGGGGACCTTATTATAGGGGGATTGGTTGAGGGAGGAACACGAGGATGTCAACGAAGGCCCGCCTGACAGGACGGATCTGATGAAAAACATCGGAGGTGACACCCTCCGGAGACATTATTTTGACAAAAAAGATCATTGAGTTTTTAAGATATCAGCCTCTGCAAGGGCATCAAGGCGCAGTTTTCCAATCTGCTCAGCTTTAAAATTTAAATTATTGAGCGGCCGCCCTTCAAAACCTGCTCTTTGACAAACGAAAAAACCCTACCCGGTATCTCTCACCGGAGGCATTTCAAACGGCAGCACCGAACAGCGATACTCCAGTTCTCCGCCACAGTCGGGACAACAACAGAGCGGCTTGAGCCGTTGAACAACAGCTTACGGCGTCTGCACTTCAAAAGCATGGCACAACTCGATGGCGCAGCGAACCGCCTCCAGTTTCACCGCGGAATATCAATGCGGGAAGGATGCCACAGCCCGTCCTCGGAAGAAAGCGAACCGCCCGGGACAACATAATGAATGTGCGGATGGAACTGCAGGGTCCGCCCCCAGGTATGCAGCACACCGAAAAACCCGGACAGGTCGCCGCCGATGAATTCTTCATCCTGCGACAGCTTTTTCAAAGTATCGGAAGATGCAAGGACGCAATGGCTGCGACCGGCTATGATCCGGATCATTCCGCAGGAGAAAAAAGATTCATAACCTTTGGTGTCTCTGAAAGGAACAGATTGTTGGTCGTAGCTCACACTGAAGAAGAAGACACGCTTCGAATCATCAGCGCCCGCGCTGCGAGCAAAAGAGAGAGAAAGATCTATGAAGAAGAATAGCCAAATCGACAAAGACGAATTACGCCCCGAGTATGACCGCTCAGATTTTCCCGATGGTCTGGTACGCGGAAAATATGCCGAGCGGCTTCGCAAGTCATCAAATATTGTTGTACTCAGACCGGAGGTGGCCGAAGTTTTTCCAAATGAAGAAGCAGTGAATAACGCTCTCGGTCTTGTCGTACCAAGGGGTTTGCAATGTCTTTGACATGATATCTCTCCCTTTTCAATGGGTTCGTCTGGTGGGGTAATGTCAGAACATAGCGGTATTATATCACATATCTCAAATGAAGACTTGGAAAATGGCTGGGGATGGAAGTGCAAGGGGTTGATAAGGCTTCTTTTTCTGCCGCGGAGCGGCTTACTTGAACAAGGCTAATCCAGCCGACGCAAAAAGCCGCGCGGCTGATCGGCAGCGTTCGGCGATAGGGATAAGAGATGATAATAAAAGAAAATTACCAGCGCATAACTGATGATAGGCGTTCATTCGATATTCGATTCTGGCAATCACAAGGAGATATTGCCATTTTCGAAGCTGTAACGGGAATGCTTAATGATTATTTCTTAATACGAGGTAAAAATGCTGACGAGTCCAGACTTCAAAGAGCTGTTGAATCTTTTCAAAAAGCATGAAATTCGATACCTTATTGTAGGTGGCTATGCAGTAATGAAATATAGCGAACCCCGGTTAAGGAGGTGCTTTCAAATGCAAAAAAAGCTTACAATAACCATAGATGAAGAGTTCTACGAAGGTTTGCGTACCGTCATTGGGCCCCGAAAGATCAGTCGATTTATTCAAG
>JAABSP010000036.1 GCA_011390345.1 Desulfobacteraceae bacterium | reverse complement strand
TCCTTGAAAGCCTGATAAGCTGCTGTCAGAGATTCTTCACCGGCATCCCGGGCTATCGATGTGCCCAGGATGCACTCATCACCGACTGTGGTGGCAATATAGACTTTATCGCCCTTGATCCATGTATATGGTGGAACCAGCCCCGCCGGTCGATCTCTGCCCCGATGATCCGGACAAGCTCGATCCGGGCATCTGCGGGTGCGGTGTGGCTGATACGGACACGGATGGCGACGGAACGCCGGACTGCAACGACGAATGTCCGGATGATCCGGAGAAGACCGCGCCCGGCGACTGCGGATGCGGAAATCCGGACATCGATGCAAACGGCGACGGGGTCTCCGACTGTCTGGTCGAGGATAACTGCCCCGATGATCCGGACAAGACCGATCCGGGGATCTGTGGATGCGGCGTTTCCGATACGGACAGCGATGGCGACGGGACCCCGGACTGCAACGACGGATGTCCCGAAGATCCGGAGAAGACCGATCCGGGAGTCTGCGGATGCGGCGTTTCCGATACGGACAGCGATGGCGACGGGACACCGGATTGCAATGATGGATGTCCCGAAGATCCGGAAAAGATCGAAGCGGGGATCTGCGGATGCGGGAAAGCCGACGCGGACGGTGACGGCGACGGAACCCCGGACTGCAACGATGAATGCCCCGATGATCCGGAGAAGACCGCCCCTGGTGACTGCGGGTGCGGGAATCCGGACATCGATGAAAATGGCGATGGAGCCTCCGACTGTCTGATCATCGACAACTGTCCTGATGATCCGGACAAGACCGAACCGGGTGTCTGCGGCTGCGGAATCCCGGACAGCGATACCGATGGAGACGGCATCCTCGATTGTCTGGCCACTTATCCGCCGGATCTGCCGGTGCTGATCTCCCCTGCAAACGGGGCCGTCCTGGAGGCGGATACGATTCGCTTTCAGGCATCTCCCTTTTCCGATCCGGACGGCCACGCGCATATCCGCAGCCGCTGGCAGTTCCGGGAGGCCGGCAAAGGATATGACTGCCCCACTTATCCGGATAACTTCGACCAGGAGATCTCTTCCGGAGATCTGACGATCTGCGATCTGAGCGGCGTCCACAGCGGAAGGACTTACTTCGGAAAGTTTTGCTATACGGATGCGGCCGAAGAAGAGACCTGTTCCGAGGAGTTCTCCTTCCGCGCGGGCGCAGTCGCGTCCAGCGAATCCCTGCGGATCGAGCCGGGCGAAGAGGCCGCGGATTTCGACATGATCTCCTTCTGTCTCACCCCTCAGAATGGTTCCGCAAATGCCCTGTTTTCCGGCATTGTCGGCGACTACGACCCCAACCATTTCCTCATCGGCGGGTATGATCCGGCAAAGGGCGGCTATGTCCAGTACAACGAAGGGCTGAACATTGAGCCGGGAAGGGCCTACTGGTTCTTTGCCCGGGCCGGCGCAGACATCCGCGTCAACGGCATCGGGATGAGCCCGAACCATGACCTCGAACTCCCCCTGCATTACAATCCCGGCACCGCAAACGGCTGGAACATGATCGCGCCGCCCAACGGCCGGGACTACGATTGGGATGGCGTTGAGGTCCTGGTCTACGGAGACACGGGAGAGAGCGGCGGGGTCTGCAACCTGATCTTCGGCCCGAAACCGGTTGCGGAACTGGAATCCGGAAACCCCTATCTCGATATCCGGCTCTGGCATTGGGAAAAGGGAATGTATCGCTCCGACACCCGAACCCTTTCACGCAACCGGGGCTGCTGGGTCAAGGCCAAAGCCGCGAATGTGGTTCTGCGATTTCCGGCAGGCGGCGATCAGATCGCCCAAGAAGGCTTCATTCGCCGGACATTGGAAAAGGGGCTCGGCTGGCTCCGGGAGAAGGTCCAGCCCGATGCGGCCGTAGCCGATGCGGGTGACGGGCCTCCGCCTCCTCCGGCAGGCTTTGCTGAAGCGGCCCGGAAGGCCGGGATCGATTCGGGGGCCGGGGGATGTTTTATCAGGAACGCGGCAGGAAACGAATAACCGCAGGAACGGCCATAACTACCCATAGTCTTTTTTCAAACCATCTTCTGTGCTTCCTCATGCCCTGCCCGGCAGGAGTCTCTTCTGCCGGACAGGGCATCTTTTTCTATCGTTTTGAGGGTTTCATACTGACGATTGTCAAAAATCCTGCTTGATTAATGGCGGGAAAAATTATATTGAGACAATGGTATGGAATATTTTTGTCTTTATATGTGGAGGGACATAATTTACAATTTAGAGGCCGTTAACATTCAAAGACAGGAGGTTGATTATGCGTTTCAGAGGTTATTGGGTACTGGTTCTTTTCTCTTGCTTTTTTCCGCTGACTGGGATCGCGGGTAATCTCGACTCTCCCGGGACTTCCCCTTCAGCCGGGAGCGGGATGTACACCCTGCAGGGGCTGTACGATTATCTGCAGAGCGGTGCGACACCGACGCTCCCGGATTCCTTTCAGGAGCCCACCGCGGCTCCCGGGAACATGGGAAAGAGCACCAATGATATCTATGGGGTGATCAAAGACCAGTTCGATGCATCGGACGCCACGCCGGAACATGTCCTCGACACCGCAACTTTTTTCAGCACCGATCCGGACAACTGGGGGCCTCGGACAGGTGCCATTCCCACCCGGACCCCCGTCGATATTGCGTCGTCCCAGCCTGCAGGCTATTATGGGGCTTTTGACCTTTCAACGGTGGATACGGATCTTGCGGCCAAAAACATCCGAAACGGCATCAATCTCTTCGGTGTGGCCGGGACCGTGATTCCTTCCACCGGAAACGCCCCGGCCACCGATGTGCTTTTCGGCAGAACCTTCTCCAATGCGGGTGCATCGGGTCTGGTGGGAACGATGGCCAATAACCGCGAGGTGAATTTCATGCCGGTAACCGAGGCGCAGCCGATCCCGGCCGGATATCACAACGGCTCTGGAACCGTGGCCGGAGATGCGGACCTGATAGCCGACAATATCCGAAGAGATGTGACGATCTTCGAGGTGACCGGCAATCTCATCCAGGCCCTGGGTGCTGCAACGGATGGGGATGTTTTAGAAGGCGTCACCTATTCCAATACAGAAGGGCTCTCCACCGGAACCATGCCCAATAATGGAGCAGAGGAATTCACCCCGACGACAGAGAATCAGACCATCCCGGCCGGATATCACGACGGCGCCGGATTGGTTTTAGGTGATCCGAATCTGGTCCCTGAAAATATCAGAAGCGGCATGGATATCTTCGGTGTGGCCGGGGATTCAAATGTGGTGGACACCAGCTCCGGAAATGCAACACCTTCCGATATCACCTTGGGGAAGACCGCATGGGTGGGCGGGCTTGAAATCAGCGGCACGAGCTATCCTGCACCGGTGGAGCAGACAGGACAGACCCAATGCTGGAATGCGATCGGAAACTCGACAACCTGTGCGGGGACCGGTCAGGACGGAGAATTACATGCTGGCGTGGTATGGTCTGCCCCACGGTTCACTGACAACGGCGACGGGACGGTGACGGACAATCTGACCGGGCTGATCTGGCTGAAGAACGCCAATTGTGCCCTTTCCATGAGGGACTGGTCAACAGCTTTGACGGACGTGGCAAGCTTGAATGCCACCGGCATGATGAACGGGAATGACTGCGAAGATTCCAGCAATGGGGGCGACCATCAGTCGGACTGGCGCCTGCCCCATATCAAAGAGCTGCAGAGCCTGATCGACTTCGGTCAGATCCCCGCGCTGCCTTGGGGCCATCCCTTCAGCAATGAGCAGGCCAGCTATTGGTCTTCCACAACCTATCCGATCGAAAAGTTCAAAGCCTATCAAGAAAACATATCCTCCGGCTTCACCGAGGTCGAAAACAAGACCCATCCTCTGCACAACGTCTGGCCGGTTCGCAGTGCGCAATAGCGATTCGGATGAATTTTTTGAAATTCGAATGAAAGGAGCTTTGGATATGAAAACCGGGATCGACGGAATCTTACGGCTTACGGCCGTTCTCCTGCTCGCCTCGGCGCTGCCGGCGTTTTGGGTTCCAGCGCTTTGGGCCGCAACGGGCAATATCGATGTCAACGAGAAGTTTGCGTGGAGCGAAACAGCCGGATGGCTCAATTTCAGGCCGATAGATGCAGGCGTAAAGGTCTATCCGGATCACCTGGAGGGGTATGCCTGGGCTCAGAATCTGGGTTGGATCAAGCTCGGCTCCGGCACGGCCGGGGGAACCAAAGCCTATTCCAACATGTCGGCTGCGGACTGGGGCGTCAACCACGACGGCGCCGGCAACCTTTCCGGCTATGCATGGAGCGATACGGCCGGATGGATCAATTTCAACCCCACGGACGGTCAGGTCTCCATCGACATGAATAACGGCGGTTTTTCCGGCTATGCCTGGGCCCAGAATTTCGGCTGGATTCACTTTGAAAGCGGCGAGCCTGTGGAATACCAGGTGACAGTGCATTGGCCCGAGGTGAGCTTCTCCCTGGCAAACTATATGGTGGATGAGAACGGAGACTATGTCGGAGATCCGGTGACGGTGCGGCGGACCAACCCCTATGGCGCCTCAGAGGTGGAGATCGCACTCTCAGACGGCACGGCTAACGGAGGGGTGTTTTCTCCCATTGTCTATCCTGCGGATTACCAATACCAGTTACTGACGGCCAGTTTTACAGATGGCGAGACTGAAAAGACCCTGGGGGTGCGCATCAATGACGACAACATTGACGAGCCCGATGAAACGCTGACCCTGAGTCTCCATTCGCCAGTCAATGCGCGTCTCGGCACAAGAACGGAAAGCACCCTGTATATCCGCGACAACGACGACCCCCCCGAGATCTCCATCAGTGATGCAGTTGCCATGGCTGAAGGGGACAGCGGTGTAACGGAGATGCTTTTCAGAGTCACCCTTTCCGAGGAGAGCGGAAAGCCGGTATATGTGGATTACTCCACGGCAGACGAGACCGCGACGGCCGGAACCGACTACATTGGTCATGGGGCCACCCTCCTGACCTTTCGCCCTGGAGATATGAGCCAGACCATTCGTGTGGAGGTTCTCGGAGACCTTCTCAATGAACCGGAACAGGAGACCTTCTTCGTGAACCTGAGCAGTGCGGAAAATGCGACCATCGCAGATGACCAGGCCATCGGAACGATCCTCAACGATGATCCGGTGCCGACTATCTCCGTCTATGATTCGGCCGCAGAAGAGGGAGACACCGGTACCGCTTACCTGAACTTCACGATCGTGCTTTCGGAGGCCAGCGGAAAGGAGGTTACCGTAAAATACGCGACGGCCGACAACACCGCAATTGCAGCAGAGGGGGATTACACGCCCATTTCTGGCCAGACCCTCACTTTTGCACCGGGGGAGAGATCAAAAGAAGTCAGTGTCTCCCTTGCCGGAGATGAAGAGATCGAGGCCGACGAGACCTTTTTCCTGGTCCTGAGCGATCCGGTGAATGCAGAGATTGCTGACAACGAGGCAACCGGAACCATCATCGACGACGACTCGCCGTCGCGAATCGATGTCGATTACAGCGGCAATGATGTCGTAGATCTGGAAGATGCCATCATCGCGCTCAAGGTGCTGGCCGGTATCGATCCCGGGGTAACGCTTTCGCCCTATCATGATGTGAATGACAATCGGAGGATCGATATAGCGGAAGTGCTCTATATCCTGCAGAAGGTTTCTGATCTACGGTGATGGTTTTGTAAAAAATAAGAATAAGTTCAGATTTTTCCACCAGACCCGGTCCTCCGATAGCGGAGGGCCGGTTTTTTTTTAATCTTTTCTTGATTGCGTTGCGGAAATAGCGTAAAGATCGGCGAGATTATTCTCTTGCTGGAATAGGCATAAATATGATGGGGAAAAACCGCAGGAAAAAATTACAGGATCGAAGACTGGACAAGTTATCCGGCAGATCCGGCATTCGGCAGCGGAGCGGAAAACAGAAGAGGGTCAATGTGGATTTTCCCGTATGGATGATCCATCGACTGGATAAGGAGGCAAAAAGGCTGGGGGTCCCCCGGCATTCGATCATCAAAATCTGGATTGCCGAAAGATTGAAAGAGATTTCAGGATAACGGCACTGGTTCATTCTTCCCCGATTATCCCACCCCTTATTTCCGTAAAAAAGATCAAGATCCTCTATCGATTCTCCTTTGCAACCGCCTTCTCCGGATGCGGTGGCGGGAGGGCCTTGACTGTGCTTTCCTTTTTCTTCCGTTTTTAAATCATAGACCTCTCTGTCTCAAAATTGCGCCATCGGGTATCCCTCTGACGGCCTTTCATGGATAGAAGTCGTCGGCCAATGCGGAAATATTACCCATTTTTTTCTGCCGATTCAACAGAGGAAAAAATAGCGGAAACACAGGGATAGAGCGGCTTTTGCCGTTCTTGTTTTCATTTTAAGCCTTTCGATGATAAAATACAGGAATACGATCAAAACATTGATCTGTAAAAAAAGTAACAGGACTGCGAGAGAATAGCCGGACCTAAATAAGCGGAAGAACAAAAATAAAGAGGATCAAAATGGATCAGCAGCATGAGATCGGAGCGATATATACGGGAAATGGGATCTGCCGGTTTCGGGTATGGGCTCCGGAAATAGAGGCCGTGGAACTCCATCTCCTCTCCCCGGAGGATGGGAGCTTTCCAATGATCAAAGGAAATGATGGAATTCACGAAATCGAAGTCTCTGCCGAGCCCGGGGCAAAATACGTTTTTAAGCTCGACGGGGAGAAAGAGCGGCCAGATCCTGCATCCCGGTTTCAGCCGGAAGGGGTTCACGGCCCTTCTCAAGTGGTCGATCCTGGTTTTTCATGGAAGGATCAGGTCTGGTTCGGCCTTTCCCTGCAGGAGTACATCATCTATGAAATGCATGTGGGAACTTTTACCGAGGCCGGAACCTTCGAGGCGATCATTCCCCACTTGGCGGAACTCAAGGATCTGGGGATCACGGCCATCGAACTGATGCCGGTGGCGCAGTTTCCCGGGGAGCGGAACTGGGGGTATGACGGGGTCTATCCCTTTGCCGCACAGCATTCCTATGGGGGCCCGGATGGCCTGCGCCGGCTGGTGAATGCCTGCCATAGCATAGGATTGGCCGTGATCCTCGATGTGGTCTACAACCATTTAGGCCCCGAAGGGAATTACCTCTGGGATTATACCCCCACCTATTTCACCGATGTCTACCGCACCCCCTGGGGATATGCCATCAACTTCGACGGGCCCCAAAACGATCCGGTGCGGAACTATTTCCTGGAAAACGCCCGCTACTGGCTGGAGGATTGCCATATCGACGCGCTGCGCCTCGATGCTGTCCATGCCATCTATGACTTTTCAGCGGTCTCCTTTTTAGAGGAACTGGCGGTTTTGAGAGAAGCCATATCGGAAAGATGCAGCCGCAGATGCCATCTCATCGCGGAGAGCGATCTCAATGACACGAGGATCATCCGGCCCCGGGAACTGGGCGGCTTCGGTCTGGATGCCCAGTGGTCCGATGATTTTCACCATGCGCTCCATACGCTGCTGACCCGCGAGAATGATGGGTATTATTCCGATTTCGGAAGGATCGCGGATCTGGGAAAGGCCATTGCCGAAGGCTTTATTTACTCCGGGGAGTATTCCGAACATCGAAAACGGCGCCACGGGAATTCCTCCAGAAACATCCGGGCCCGGCAGTTCGTGGTCTGTGCGCAGAACCACGACCAGATCGGCAACCGGATGCTCGGAGACCGGCTGACCGATAAGCTCTCCTTTGAGGCGCAGAAACTTGCGGCCGGTGTACTGCTTCTCTCTCCGTTCATCCCGATGCTCTTCATGGGGGAGGAGTATGGAGAGAAGAATCCCTTTCCCTACTTCATCAGCCATACCGATGCGGATCTGGTTCGGGGCGTGCAGGAGGGAAGAAAAAGGGAGTTTGCCGCATTCAAATGGAAGGGGGAGCCGCCGGACCCGCAGGCCCCGGAGACCTTTGCATCTGCGATTTTGGATCGGAGCCTGATGGAGGCGGGGCATCATAAGCTGCTCTATGAACTGTATAAGGATCTGATGGTTGCGAGAAAAACCATTCCTGCACTTGCGCACCTGAGTAAAAAGGATCTTTCGGTTCAGGTCTTCGAACCGGAGAGGCTTCTCGCTGTCCGGCGGTGGCATGATGGGGATCATGCCCTGATCGCATGTTCCTTCGGGAATACCGATAGAAAATGTACGGTCGATCTCCCCGACGGGGCGTGGGCAAAGGTGATCGACTCGGCCGATGCCGAGCGGGGAGGCCCGGGCGGGCTTTCCGGTGATATGCTTATATCAAATGGAAGGGCCGAGATCGCGCTTCGGCCCCATTCCTTTATTCTCTGGCGGAGAAAAACGGACTAAACAAAGGACATTATCATGGACAGATACATCTGTATTCACGGCCACTTCTACCAGCCCCCCCGGGAAAACGCATGGCTGGAGGCCATCGAGCTGCAGGATTCGGCCTACCCTTACCACGACTGGAACGAGCGGATCACGGCAGAGTGCTATGCGAGAAACGCGGCCTCCCGGATTCTCGACGACGAGGGCTGGATCGAGCAGATCGTAAACAATTATTCCAGAATAAGCTTCAATTTCGGCCCCACACTGCTGGCATGGATGGCGGCCAAATCCCCGGATGTCTATGAGGCGATTCTGGAGGCGGATCGGGAGAGCATAAACCGGTTTGACGGTCACGGATCGGCCATGGCCCAGGCCTACAATCACCTGATCATGCCCCTTTGCAATGAACAGGACAAAAAGACCCAGGTGATCTGGGGGATTCGGGATTTCGAGTACCGGTTCGGGAGAAAGCCCGAGGGGATGTGGCTTCCGGAGACAGCGGTCGATATCCCCTCCCTCGAGACCCTGGCCGCGCATGACATCCGATTCACGATTCTGGCCCCGCACCAGGCCGGCCGGGTCCGCCCCCTGTCCGGCGGAGAATGGCAGAATGTGGAGAATTCATCGGTCGATATCACCATGCCCTATCTCCAGCAGCTTCCATCGGGACGGGAGATCGCGATCTTCTTCTACGACGGCCCCATCTCCCGGGCCGTGGCCTTCGAGGGCATCCTGAACAGCGGAGAGGAGTTTGCCGCGCGGGTGATGCAGGGCTTCATCGAAGACCGGGAAGGGCCCCAGCTCGCGCACATCGCGACCGACGGCGAGAGCTACGGACACCACCATACCCACGGCGACATGGCCCTTGCCTATGCCCTCCAGTACATCGAAAGCAACGATCTGGCCGAGCTGATCAATTACGCGGCATATCTGGAGCGCCACCCGCCGACTTATGAGGTGGAGATATACGAGGACACCTCCTGGAGCTGTGCCCACGGTATCGAGCGGTGGCAGTCCGACTGCGGGTGCAATTCCGGGGGGCATCCGGGCTGGAACCAAGGCTGGCGCGCACCTCTTCGGGAATCCCTGGACTGGCTTCGGGATATCCTGATCCCGGCCTATGAAAAGAACTCCGCTCCCCTGCTGGCAGACCCCTGGGCCGCGCGAAACAACTACATCGAAGTGCTCCGGGACCGCTCCCCCGAAAGCCTGGACCGATTCTTCGATCGACATGCGGCAAAGCGGCTGACGGACCAGGAGCGGATCGATGCCCTGAAGCTGCTGGAGATCCAGCGCCATGCTCTTTTGATGTATACGAGCTGCGGCTGGTTCTTTGACGAACTCTCGGGCATCGAAACGGTGCAGGTGATCCAGTATGCCGGAAGAGCCATTCAACTGGCCCAACATTTCTGCGGAGAGGTGCTGGAGCCGGGATTTCTTCAGGTGCTGCAGAAAGCCCACAGCAACATCCCCGAACACGGCGACGGCAGGCAGATCTTTGAAAATTTCGTCAAGCCCGCGATGGTCGATCTGCAGAAGGTGGCGGCTCACTATGCCATCAGCTCCATGTTCGAGGAGTATGACGAGGTCACGGATATCTACTGCTATGAGGCCGGCCGGGAGGAGACCGGATATTCCGAAGCCGGCAGAGCCCGCCTCACCACCGGCATCGTCTCGGTAACATCGAGGATTCTGCTGGAATCGGCAGTATTCGAGTTCGGGGTGTTACATCTGGGGGATCACAGCATCAGTTGCGGGGTACGTTCGCATCATGACCGGAAAAAGTATGATGAAATGGTCAAAGAACTCTTTGCCCTGTTCGAGACCGCGGATTTTCCCAACGCGCTCCGGGTCCTGGATCGCCATTTTCCCGATTACCGCTCCTCTCTGACCACCCTTTTCCAGGACGAGCAGCGGAAGATCCTCGATCTGATCCTCGGCTCCACACTGGAAAACATCGTGGCGAGCTACCGCCATATCTACGATGCACACGCGCCCCTGGCCCATTTTCTGAGAGCCTCCCACAATCCGGTTCCCAAAGCCCTCTACCACTCCGGCGAGGTGGTGCTGAATGCGGACCTCCGGAGGGCATTCGAAGCAGAGGAAATCAACGGAGAGGAGATCGATCTGCTGCTGAACCGGGCCCAGCACGCGGGCATCGAGCTGGATCGGCAGACCCTGGAATATACCCTGCGAAAGACCCTGGAGCGGCTGGCCTTTCAGTTGCTGGAAAATCCGGAGGATATCGAGATTCTGGCGCGGCTCGAATCGGCTGTCGGAATTGCAAAACCCCTTCCCATTTCCGTGGAGTTGAGAAAAATGCAGGATATCTGCAGCGAGATCCGAAACCAGATTTTCGACCCGATGAAGGAGAAGGCCAAACTGGGGAAATCCGATGCAAAGGAGTGGCTGGATCGGTTCAGAGCCCTCTGCGAACTCTTGATCCTTCGCATCGAGTAGCCCATATAAAAAAAATAAAAAAAATGAGTGGAAAAGCAAAAGAAGGAGATACCATGCATCCGCCCCTGGCCACATATCGGCTTCAGTTCACCCCGGCTTTCGGATTCAGTGCGGCCCAAAAGATCCTCGATTATCTGAGGGATCTCGGGATTTCGGATATCTACGCGGCTCCCATTTTCAGCGCCAGAACCGGAAGCCTCCACGGCTACGACGGCATCGATTACAACTGTATCAATCCGGAACTGGGGGGAGAGGCCGGTTTTACCGCGCTGCGGAAGGCGATGGAAGAGATGGATATGGGCTGGCTGCAGGACATCGTGCCGAACCATATGGCCTTTTCTTCGGAAAACCGGATGCTGATGGATGTGCTGGAGAAGGGGCCCAAATCCGCGTTCCATGAATTCTTCGATATCGACTGGGACCATCCGGACCCGAACCTTAACGGAAAGGTTTTGACGCCCTTTTTAGGGTCATTTTACGGCGAAGCCTTGAAGAACTCAGAACTTCGTCTGGCATTTGACGAAGCGGGGTTTTCGATCCGGTACTATGACTGGCGATTTCCCGTCAGCCCGGAGACCTATGATGAGCTGCTTTCGGCCGGTTCCCCGGATAATGCGTCCGATGCGCCGATGGACGAAATTTTGCGGATGGCAAATGATCTGAAGTTTCTCTTCGACATCGAATCTGCCCAAGGATATGGCCGGAGGTTCGAGGAACTGAAAGAGCAGCTATGGGAGGTCTACGACAACAATGCCGCGGCAAAAAAGGTGCTGGATGAGATCCTTGAAATCTTCAACAGCGATCTGCTGCGGTTGGACCGGCTTCTTTCGGAACAGCACTACCGGCTGGCCTACTGGCGGACCGCGAATCAGGAGATCGATTACCGGCGGTTTTTCCAGATCAATGACCTGATCTGCGTCCGCGCCGAGGAAAAAGAGGTTTTTGAAGCCACCCATCAAATGCTGCTGGATCTGGTGAAAAAGGGGATGATCACGGGGATTCGGATCGATCATCTGGACGGGATGGCGGACCCGAAAGCCTATCTGAAGCGCCTGCGGAGACATGCGCCGGCCGCGTATATCATCGCGGAGAAGATTCTGGGAGCAAAAGAGGAACTTAGGGAGGATTGGCCCATCCAGGGAACTACCGGCTATGAGTTCATGAATGCGGTCTGCAGCCTTTTCTGCCAGACAAAGAACGAGGCGGCATTCGACCGGATCTACAGCGATTTCATCGGCCATGATCCTGAACCGGAAAAACTGGCACTGTCGCACCGGATGTGGGTGCTGACCGAGCATCTGGCCGGAGATGTGGAGAACCTGACCCGCCGGTTGAAGCATACGGCCAACCGGTATATTCAGGGGCGGGATCTGACCCGATCGTCGCTGAACGCGGCCATCATCGCCCTGATGGTAAGCTTTCCGGTCTATCGGACATATCTGGACCGGGGCGCAGTGGCCGATTCGGATCGAAAGATCATCCAAGGGGCCGCGGAAAAGGCCCTGGCCGATCATCCGAAACTCAGGGCCGAGCTGGAGGCCATCACCGGAATCCTGCTCGGGGAATGGAGCGATGCCGGCCGGACAGAGGAGGATCAAGATGCGCAAAAAGAGATCGCTGTCCGCTTTCAACAGCTCACAGCGCCCCTCGCGGCAAAGGGGTTCGAGGATACGACCCTCTATGTTTACAATCGGCTTATCGCCTTGAACAAGGTGGGCGGAGAGCCCTTTGACTTCGGATGGAACGCAAAAGCCTTCCACGAATTCAATCGGAAAAGAGCCGGGAAATGGCCCCACACCTTAAACAGCACCGCGACCCATGACACCAAGCGGGGGGCCGACGCCGGGGTCCGGATCTGCGTTCTCTCGGAGATCCCCGAGGAATGGGCAAAACAAGTGAACCATTGGCGGGAGATCAACAAGGATCAGAAGAAAAAGATCGACGGCCAGGATGCGCCGGACTCCAACGAGGAGTATTTTCTCTACCAGGCCCTTGTCGGAGTCTATCCCTTTGAAGATGCGGAACAGGATGAGCTGGTCCAAAGACTGAGCGAGTATATGGTCAAGGCGCTTAGGGAGGCTGAAATCCATACGGACTGGATCGATCCCCACAGCGAATATGAAAAGGCCTGTACCGAATTTGTGGAAAAGATTCTGGATCAGCAGAGCCGCGGCAACCCCTTTCTGAATTCCTTTCTCCCGTTTCAGGAGAAGATCGCCCGCTACGGAGTGATCAACTCCCTTGCACAGGTGATTCTGAAGGTGACATCTCCGGGGGTTCCGGATCAGTACCAGGGGGCCGAACTCTGGGACCTGAGCCTTGTGGACCCGGACAACCGGCGGGAGGTCGATTACGGGCAGCGAAAGGATTTTCTGGCGGAGATCCAAAAGGGGATCGAGGCCGATCTTCCGGGGCTGATCCGAAGATTGATCGCTTCGCCCCAAGACGGCAAAATCAAGCTTTTTACCCTCCACAGGGCTCTTTGCGCGCGGAAAAACAACGGGGATATCTTTGCAAAGGGCGATTATCGGCCTCTTGAGATCAAAGGGGAGAAGCAGGATCATCTTATCGCCTTTGCCCGAACTTATGAAAACCGCTGGAGCCTGACGGCCGTTCCCATTCTTCCGACGGGGTTGTATGGAGACGGAAAGGATTTCCTCAAAGAGGCGGCATGGGGAGATACAGCCATCGAACTGCCGCAAGATGCCCCCAAAGAATGGGAGAATGCCATTACTCAGGAGACCCTGAAGGGAAAGGAATCCCTCAAAGCTTCCGATATCTTCACCCTTTACCCGGGCGGCGCGGTTCTGATCGGTTCCGGGAAATCCTGACCCAATGAAGAGAGCAAACGAATATATTGAATGTAACGGATAATCAGGAGGAGGATATGGATACTTCGGACAGCAGGCTGGTGATTGTTTCGAATCGTCTGCCGGTGGTTTTGAAAAAAGAGGGGCCGCGCTGGACCGCGTCATCCGGCTCCGGCGGGCTGGTAACGGCCCTGTCGCCGATTCTGCGGAAGCGCAATGGCCTCTGGATCGGATGGCCCGGCGTGACGGATCGCGCGGCAGCCAAGATCGATCCGGTCCTGGCCCGAACAGAGGAGGGGTTTTGCTACAAATCGGTGGCCCTGACAGCAGAGGAGCTTTCCCTCTACTATCACGGGTTTTCCAATGAAGTCCTCTGGCCCCTTTTTCACGACCTGCAGACCCAGTGCAACTTCCATCCCGACTACTGGCAGGCATACCTGTCGGTAAACGCAAAATTTGCCGATACGATCCAGGAAAACATCGAAGAAGATGACATGCTCTGGATACAGGATTACCAACTGATGATGGCAGGCCGGCAACTGCGGGATATGGGTCTGGATCAGGAGATCGCATTTTTCCTGCACATCCCCTTTCCGCCCCTGGATCTCTTTTTAAAGCTGCCGTGGCGGATGGAGATCCTTCACGGGCTCCTATCTTATGATCTTATCGGTTTCCAGACCCAAAGAGATCTGCACAATTTCCTCCATTGCGTCCGTTCGATATTGGAAGATGTGGAGATCGAGGCTGCCGATTCCGTTCATACGGCACTGGTCCATGGACGGAAAGTGCGGATCGGGGCATTTCCCATCAGTATCGATTTCAATGAGTTTGCCGGGACCGCGGAAAAACCGCAGGTACAGGAAAGAACCGCGGAAATCCAAAAGTCCATGAATACGGAACGGATCGTTCTCGGCGTGGATCGTCTCGACTACACAAAAGGGATTCCCCAGCGGCTGGCTGCATTCAAAATCGCGCTGGAACGGTATCCGGAGCTTCGGGGAAAGATGTCGCTGGTGCAGGTGGTGGTTCCCAGCCGGGAGCATATCCCCAAATACCGGCAACTGAAAAAGGAGATCGAGCGGCTGGTCAGCGAGGTGAACGGCCGATATACCCAGCCCGGATGGGTTCCTATCCACTACATGTTCCGGAGCCTGGAGAGAGAGGAACTGCTGGCCTATTATCAGGCCGCGGATATCGCGCTGATCACGCCCCTCAAGGATGGCATGAACCTTGTTGCAAAGGAGTATTGCGCGGTAAACCTTTCCGAGACCGGGGTTCTTATTTTAAGCGAGTTTGCCGGTGCAGCTCAGCAGTTGAAAAAGGGTGCGCTGCTGGTCAACCCCTATGATGTGGCAAGCGTTGCCGGGGCCCTTCACCAGGCTTATGAAATGGAGCTGCCGGAACGGCAGAGGAGAATGCAGGATCTTCGCAGAGAGATCCGAAAAGAGGATATCTTTGTGTGGGCCGACTCTTTTGTAAAAGCCTTGTATGTCAATGATGTTGCCGAATCTCCTGCTGTATGGACCCAGGACAAAAATGTGCCGGCAGGAGAGCGCCTATCCCAAAAGCCGTTTCAGATAGCGCCGCTTTTTGGGCCGGCTTATCATCGGGCGGCCCAGAAATCTCCCTCCTGATCCGAATCCTACCGGAATGTATCCGGTCGATCTCTCCTTTGAATCCTTCCGGAGAGATCGATAATCCGGAACTTCCTTTCTCTTCTCCCGATCTCTTATACCGGCGATGCGGATCGGTTCCGGAGATCTTTTCGGCTATCCATCCTTTTGCGCCAGTTCATCATGGGGCTCGGCCAAAATCTCCATCTTGATCCGAACCACACCGGAATGGATCATGTCGATCTCCTTTGCCGCCCTTCTGGAGAGATCGATGACCCGTTTGCCCACATAGGGACCCCGATCGTTGATCCGGACGATCACCGACTTTCCGTTCTCCAGGTTAGTCACCCGCACCCGGGTGTCGAAGGGCAGAGTCTTGTGGGCCGCGGTCAGATCCCTGGCTGTAAAGATCTCGCCATTTGCGGTCATTCTGCCGATGAAGATCCCTCCGTACCAGGAGGCGAGCCCCTGCCGGACCCCGGATACCACCTCCGCTATACTGCTACCCTCCTCTTCGGGCGGGGCCGACAGTTTCATTCGGACATTTTCTATATTCTCCCGGATCAGCTTGACATAGATATCCCTCTCATCCTTCTGCGTCAGCAGGATCTCCTCTGCGGCCTCATAGCCGGACACCGCCTTTTCATACGCGCCGGCATCCTCCAGGGCCGAAGCGATCCGGGTCTTGAGCATGGCTGTCTCCGGGCTCTTTTTGCCGAAGGTCTGTTCCGCGATCTTTAGGGCGGCTTCAAAGCTGGCGATGGCCTTTTCATGATCCTCCAGAAAATGCCAGATCATGCCGATGCTGCTCAGATCCGCGACCAGATCCGGATGGAGGTCCCCGTAGAGTCCTTGATGGATGGCAAGGGCCTTTTCATAGTGAGTGACTGCCTTTTTGAATTCCCCCAAGGCCCGCCAAGTATTGCCCAGATGGATCAGATCCGAAGCCATCTCCGGAGTGGGAGCGGCTGAAGCACTATCAATGGCCAGAGCCTCCTCGAAATAGGGGATCGCCTTTTCATAAGCTCCGGAGTCGTGCAGGGCCAGCCCCAGATGGGTGAGATAGGCCGCGACCTTGGGATGCTTCTCCCCGTATGAGGACTTGCCCGACTTTACAGCCCTGTCCAGACATGAGATGGCCTCATCGTAGTTGGTCAGGTCATACCAGGCCAGGCCGATGTTATTCAGATCGGTTGCCACGTCCGGATGGTTGTCGCCGTAGAGCTGCCGGTCGATATGCAGAGCCCGGTCAAAGCACTGGATCGCCTTCTCATGCTCCCCCAGCCCCTGCCAGGCCAGCCCCAGGTTGTTGAGACATGCCGCTACCCTCGGATGTGCTTCTCCCCAGGTGTTTTCGAAGATCACCAATGCCTGGTCCAGCAGGGGGATGGAGCGGTCAAAGCCTTCCAGTTCGTTGTGGACCATGGCCAGATGGGTCAGTCCGTCGGCAATCCTGGGATGGTTATTGCCGTAGATGGCCCGGTCGATCCTGAGAGCCTGATCAAAAAGCGGCAGGGCCCCCTGGAGATCACCGGTTTTTACCCGGGCTCTTCCCAGCAGCGTGAGGTCATCGGAGATCAGCGAGTGGGGCCCCTCATACCGGTTCTGATGAAGGGTCAATGCCCGCTCCAGCAGGGGAATGGCGCTTTCGTATTCCGCCATTTTAAAGAGGGCCCTGCCGATGTTCAGCAGATCCGTTCCCACCTTGTAGTGATCTTCCCCGAATCTTCTCCGGTCGATCTCCATCACCTCTCCGAAGAGGATCAGGGCCTTTTCATGCTCCCCCAGCTCATTGAGGGCCAGCCCCAGATTGTTCTTCAGGGCCGCGATATACTGGTGGCCGTTTCCGTAGGCAGAGCTGTCGATGAAAATGGCATTCTGATACGCGTCAATGGCTTTTTCATACTCTCCGTTCTGGTGGAGAGCATTGCCGAGATGGTAGAGATACTGGCTGTTTTCCGGAAAGAGTTTTACTGCCCGGCCATAGTGTGAAGAGGCGATCTCCTCCTTTTGCAGCATCTCGTAGAAGAGCCCCAGGGCAAAGGCATCTTGGGCCGCCTCCTTTTGGGCCTGCTTCATCCGCGCAACCGATGCCTCATTTCGGTTTTCCAGAAAACTCTTCAGGCCATCGAGATCGCCGGCCGCAAGCCTTTCTTCGGCCTCGGCCATCTCAGCTTGGGGCAGGGCCGACCCTTTCAGATGGTCTCTGAAGATCCGGTACTGCCGGTGAAGGGCTTCTTTGTCTCCGTTTCCGCGGTTTTCCCCACCATTCTTTTTGAAGATGCTCTCGACCAGGGGGCCGGGCGCCTGGATGGTCTCCTCCTCTTCTTTTGCCTTCTCCTTTCCAAAGGCAGATATGGGGATGGCCAGAAGAATGGTCAAAAAAAGATACAGGGGAAATATCGGGGGTCGCTTCATCGATGCACCTCTTGTTTCGGGTTTTCAATTGTTTACGGCTGAAGGCCGCCTCTGCTTCGATCCAGGGATCGGTATTGGATGGCTTCTGAGATATGGGAGACCTCGATTTGTTCCGAACCGGCCAGATCCGCAATGGTGCGGCCGATCTTTAGGATGCGGTTGTATGCCCTTGCTGAAAGGCCGAGCTTGTCAATGGCCTTCTCCAGCAGGGATGCAGACGGAGCATCGATCTCGCAGTGCTTCCGGATGTGCCGGCTGCCCATCTGCGCGTTGCAGTAGATCTTGGTCCGCTTGAAGCGGGAGGACTGGATCGCGCGGGCCGCGGCCACTCTGGAGCGGATCTCCCGGGAGGGCTCTGCAGGGGCCGACTTGGCCAGATCGTTGTAGGGGACCGCGGGCACATCCACATGGATGTCGATCCGGTCCATCAGAGGCCCCGAGATCCGTGAGCGATACCGCTGAACCTGCTGGGAAGAGCAGACGCATTCATGCATCGGATCTCCGAAATAGCCGCAGGAGCAAGGGTTCATAGCCGCGATGAGCATGAAGCTTGCCGGGTAGGTGATCGCGGTCGCGGCCCTGGAGATGGTGACTTTCAGATCCTCCAGAGGCTGGCGCAGCACCTCCAGCACATGCTTTTTGAATTCCGGGAACTCGTCTAAGAAGAGAACACCGTTGTGGGCCAGACTCACCTCCCCGGGTCTCGGGATGTGGCCGCCGCCGATAAGGCCCGCGTCCGATATGGTATGGTGCGGAGAGCGAAAGGGGCGAACCGTCACCAGAGGGCGGTTCTTCTCCAGCATTCCCGAGACGCTGAAGATCTTGGTGGTCTCGATGGCCTCGTCAAAGTTCATGGGGGGCAGAATCGAAGGGATCCGCTTGGCCAGCATGGTCTTTCCGGAGCCGGGAGGGCCCACCATGATGAGATTATGGCCGCCGGCCGCAGCCACCTCGATGGCCCGCTTTACATGCTCCTGGCCCATCACCTCGGCAAAATCGATGCCATCGGGATCAACCACGTCAAAGAGGCGGGAGAGATCGGTTTTCACCGGCTCGATATCGGAAAATCCCCGCAGGAAATCGACCACTGCCGGCAGTCTGGCCCCCGGCAGCACCGAGATCCCCTCGACAACTGCGGCCTCCCCGCTGTTCTCCTCGGGAACGATGATCCCGGTATGTCCTGCCTCCTTTGCCGCGATGGCCATGGGCAGGGACCCCCGCACCGGCTTGATCAGCGCATCCAGGGAGAGTTCCCCCATGATGAGATAACCGGCCGCGGATTCCGGGGGAATGACCCCGGTGGCCCCAAGGATTCCCAGGGCAATGGGCAGATCAAAGCCGGTTCCCTCTTTTTTGATATGGCCCGGGGCCAGATTGACCGTGATCCGGTCGTCCGGAAAGGGGTATCCCGCGTTGGTGATGGCGGCCTTGACCCGCTCCCGGCTCTCCCGGACAGCCGCTTCAGGCAGCCCCACGATCCGGAAGAAGGGGAGGCCCGGAGCGATGTCCACCTCTACCTCAACAAGGTAGGCGTCGATGCCGATGAGCGCGCTGCTCAGGATTTTGGCCAGCATCTCTTCTCTGTTGTGCAAAAATTCTTCATAAATTTAATTATACCGCAATCTCCTGAAAATTCCCAAAACATTTTCCCGAACCACGGGTATTACAGGCGGTTGGGGACAAAATTATCGACTTGGACTATTGATTTATTTGCGTTTTTATGAAAGAGTTTCAATCTTAGGGTTATGTGGAAAGAGGCCGATTTGACTTTTTTCCCCGGATCTTTTTTTCCACGGGGAGCGGTTTGCACCCCTATTTTACAGAAAAAGTACTTTTAAAACAACAGCTTTTCCATATGGTGTCATCGATGAAGAAGCATTATAAAAATTTATTATTTAAATTTTATTATTTTAATTAAGGAGCACTTTTAAATGGATATACGCCCACGGCAGAAGACGTTGGCAAAAACGGTTTCCTGCTGCGGAGTCGGGGTTCATTCGGGCCGCAGGGTTCGGCTGACACTTGGGCCGGCGCCGGTCAGTTTCGGGATTCGCTTTGTCCGGACCGATCTTCCGGGGCGGCCCGAGATCCCGGGTCTATTCAACCGAGTGGTCGATACCAGTCTGGCCACGGTGATCGGCGGAGAGGGGGCCATCGTCTCCACCATCGAGCATCTCATGGCCGCGTTTTCCGGCCTTTCCATCGACAACGCGATCGTTGAGCTGGACGGGTATGAGGTTCCCATCATGGACGGCAGCGCAGGCCCCTTTACCCGGCTGATACGCGAGGCCGGGGTGAAGGAGCAGGCCGGGTCCCGGTGCGTCTTTATGGTCAACGATCCCATCGAGCTGCGGGAGGGGGACCGGTATGTGGCCATTCTCCCGTCCCAGACTCCGAAGATCACCTGCACCATCGATTTCAAGCATCCCCTGGTGGGTCAGCAGTCCCTTACAGTCGATCTCGATGACCAGATCTTTGAACGGGAGATCTGCGACGCCCGAACCTTTGGATTCCTCCATGAGGTGGAGTTTCTGAAACGCATGGGTCTGGCCCGGGGAGGAGCGCTTGAAAATGCCGTGGTATTGACTCCGGACCGGGTGATGAATGAAGAGGGGCTCCGGTACGAAGATGAGTTTGTCCGGCACAAGATCCTGGACTGCATCGGCGACTTCTCCCTTCTGGGGATGCCGATCATGGGGCATGTGATCGCTCACAAATCGGGCCATCAGTTCAATCATCTCTTCCTGGAAAAGTTCTTTTCCGAAAAGTGTGCATGGGAGACCCTCACCTGCTTTGACAGTCAAGGGGTCAGGGGAGCCTGGGCCGGCAACAGCGCTGCAGCGGTCTGAAAAGCGCCCCCTATGATTTGGCGGATGAGACAATATCGGCAGATTCGGCGGACCAGACGGATCAGACCCTTCGCAGGCTGAAACCATGAGACGGATGCCCAGGCCGTTTATTTCCATCGGTGTTCTGCTTCTCTTTCTTTTTGCTTCCCTTCCCTGCCCTGAGCCTCTGTGGGCACAGGAGGCGCGGCTGCAGGATCTTCGGATCAGCAATCGGGGGAAGGATTTCGTCCTCTATCTCAAGGTGGAGGGGGCATTTACCGAAGAGATGAAAAACGCGGTCATGAGCGGGGTTCCGGCCACCTTCTCCTTTTATGTCATCTTGAACCAGGTGCGCCGCTTCTGGCTGGACAGGACGGTCGCGGACATCGTTCTCACCCATACCGTGGAATACCAGACCCTGAGAAATGCCTTTGTGGTCCGGCGCTCTTGGGAGGAGAACCGTCCCATCCTGGTGAGTTCTTTTGAAGATGCCCGGCGCCTCATGACCGAGATCGACAATATCCCTCTGATACCGCTCAGCATGCTCGACCGGGAGGGCCAGTATCAGCTCCGGGCCAAGGCCGAGCTGGGGAAGATCACCCTGCCGCTCTATCTCCACTATCTGCTCTTCTTCGTCTCTTTGTGGGATTTCGAGACCGACTGGTACACGATCGACTTCACCTATTGATGCACTTGCAGAGATGTTTTTGGGGCCCTCCTTCAAAAAAAGGCGATCTTTGAAACGGAATGCGCCGCGCCCTCCGGATGCGGAACGGCGGCGCAGAATCCGGGAGGTGATCCTCATTCTCCTGCTGCTGGGGATGATCATCCTGCTGACCTGGACCGAGACCCGTGTCATCCGCTTCGGCACCGAGTTTCCGATCTCCAATACGATATTGATGTTCATCCTCATCAATATCAATCTGCTGCTGTTGATCCTGCTCATCTTTCTCGTCTTCAGAAACCTTGCCAAGCTCCTATACGACCGGAAGCATCGGGTCATGGGCTCGCGGCTGCGAACCCGGCTGGTGGTGGCATTTGTCTTTCTCACCATCTTTCCCACGGGGGTGCTCTTCTTCTTTTCGGTCAACTTCATCTCCAGCAGCATCGAGTTCTGGTTCAATGTGCCGGTGGAGCAGGCCCTTGAGAACTCTCTGGGGGTGGGCAGGCGCCTCTATCAGTATTTCGAGGATCACAACCGCTTCTTTCTGGAGCGGATCGCCCGGGAGGTCCGGAGCCGCGATCTGCTGGAGCCGGGCCAGCGGGATGCGCTTCGCAATTATGCCCAGGTGGTTCAGCGGGCATTCAATCTGGAGGCTGTCGAGTTCTACGCGACCCAGGATCTCAGCGAACGGAAGACGAACCGGCTGGCCCTCTCCCTGGCTCCCAAATTCGGGGAGCAGGCCCTTCGGGGCGTCTCTCCCCAGGATCTCCGGGGGGAGCCGGACGCGGACGGGGTCTACTCCTACTCCGAGATGATCCCCAGAGGCGAGCTTGCCCGAAGCCTTGCCCGGATCCCTTTTGGCGCATCTTTGGAGGATGCCCGGGGCTTTGTGGTACTCTCTTTTCTCATTCCTCCCGGCTTTTCCGAGGATCTGGACTCCATTGCCCGGGGGGTGGATGAGTACCGGCAGACCAAGATGCTCAAAGAGCCGATCCGCCTCACCTATTATGTCATCATCTCCATTGTAGCGCTGATGGTCCTCTTCTGCGCGATCTTCTTCGGCCTCTATCTTGCCAAATCGATCAGCATTCCCATCAAGGGGCTGGCCGAGGGAACCCGGCGGGTGGCCGAGGGGGATCTGACCTTCACCATCGGCCGCGTGGGGGATGACGAACTGGGGAGTCTGGTCGATTCCTTCAACAAGATGACTACAGATCTTCGGGCCAGCCGGGAGCAGTTGGAGCTTTCCGCGTCGATGCTGCGGGAGCAGAACACGGAGATCGAAGAGCGGCGCCGCTACATGGAGATCGTCTTGAAGAACATCTCCACCGGCGTGATCACCTTGGATGCTGAGGGGCATATCGCCACCATGAACACCTCGGCCGAGGAGATGCTCGACATCGAGGCCGAAGAGGTGATGGGGAAAAGCCACAGAAGTCTGCTTCGGGGGCAGCATCTCGATCTCGCGAAGACGGTGATGGAGGAGATTCTACAGGGGAACAGCAGTGTGGAATTTCCCCTGCGCCTCTCCATCGAGGGCGCGCCGAGAAGCTTTCGGGTCAATGTCAACTCTTTAAGAGATGACCGTAGGAGACATCTGGGCATCGTCATGGTCTTCGACGATCTCACGGAGCTTGAAAGAGCCCAGCGGATGGCGGCCTGGCGGGAGGTGGCAAGGCGGATCGCGCACGAGGTGAAAAATCCCCTCACCCCGATCAAGTTGTCCGCGGAACGGCTCCACCGGCGCTATTCCCGAAGGCTGGAGGAGCCGGTCTTCGAGGAATGCACCCGGATGATCATCGACCATGTTGACCTGATCCGGAACCTGGTCAACGAGTTTTCCGAGTTTGCCAAGTTTCCGGCTGCAAATCCAAAGCCGTGCGATCTATCAGAGATCATCGACGAGACCGTGGCCCTCTTCCGGGAGGGGCATCCGGATGTGCTCTTCGATATCCGTATCGATCCAAATCTTCCTATCCTCAACCTGGACCGGCAGCAGATCAAACAGGCCATGATCAACCTGGTCACCAATGCGATCGGTGCGGTCAAGGCCGAGGGGACCGTCTCCATCGCGGCCTTTCATGATCCGGATCTGAGCCAGGTGGTGCTGGAGGTGGCAGACGACGGGCCCGGGCTTTCGGACGAGGTCAAGGCGCGCCTCTTCGAGCCCTATTTCTCCACCAAAAGGGCGGGCATGGGGCTGGGGCTGACCATTGTCAGCTCCATCATATCGGATCACCACGGCAACATTCTGGTACTGGACAACCAGCCCCAGGGCGCGAAATTCATCATCGAGCTGCCGGTATAGCGTAGAATGGAGAGCGTGAAGAAATGGAAGCCATGAAGAATGAAAAATGAAGAATCAAGAATGAAGAATCAAAAGTGTAAGGACATCTGATGTTTCCCACAATTCTGATCGTAGATGACGAGCCTTCGATTCTCCAGTCTCTAAGCGGACTCCTGGGAGACGAGGGGTTTTCGGTCCTGACCGCGTCCAACGGATACGAGGCATTGAAGATCGTCGAGGCCGAGTCCCCGGATCTGGTGCTGCTGGATATCTGGATGCCGGGGATCGATGGGATCGAGACCCTCCAGGAGATCAAGAAGAGCAGCCCGATTGTCCAGGTGGTGATCATCACGGGGCACGGGACCATCGAGACCGCGGTCAAGGCCACCAAACTCGGGGCCTTTGATCTCATTGAAAAGCCCCTCTCCATCGACCGGGTGATCGTGACCATCAACAACGCGCTCAATTTCCGGCGTCTGGAGGAGGAGAACCAGTATCTGCGGAAGAAGACCTTGGAGAAGAACTCCATAGATGGGGGAAGCCCGGCTGCAAACGATCTCAGAAAGCAGATCATGGCGGTCGCGCCAACCGATTCCTGGGTGCTGATCAAGGGGGAGAACGGAACCGGCAAGGAGCTGGTGGCCCGAACCCTGCACCAGTTGAGCCCCAGAGCCGAGTCACCGCTGGTCGATCTCAACTGCGCGGCCATCCCCGATGCCCTGATGGAGGAGGAACTCTTTGGCCGGGAAAAGGATGCCCTGACCGAGAACAGCCCCCGCAGAAGAGGAAAGTTCGAGCTGGCCGGCGGCGGAACCCTCTTTTTCGACGAGATCGGAGACATGAACCTGACGGCCCAGGCCCGGATTCTGCGGGTGCTACAGGAGCAGAGGTTCCAACGGGTGGGCGGGGACCGGGTGATCCAGGTCGATGTGCGGGTGATCGCGGCTACCAACAAGGATCTGGAGAAAGAGATCGAAGCGGGCCGATTCCGGGAGGATCTCTACTACCGGCTCAATGTGGTTCCCATCCGGGTGCCGTCGCTTCGGGAGAGAAAAGAGGATATCCCGGTGCTGGTGAACGCCTTTTTAAAGGAATCGCGCGGAGAGAGAAACCCGAAGCGGATGGATTTGGATGCATTGAAGATCCTTTCAGACTATCCGTGGCCCGGCAATGTCCGGGAGCTGAAGAACCTGGTGGGCCGCATGGTGATCCTGACGGACCAGGAGGTGATTCGAGCCAGGGATCTGCCGGCTCCATACAATCCTGATGCCGGCGGGAATGGGGGGAGAATCGAGGAGGGGATCCTCTCCCAGGAGCGATTCGAGACGGCCCGGGAGATGTTCGAGCAGGCTTTTTTCCGAAAAAAGCTGGAGCAGTTCGGCAACGACATCGGCAAAACCGCGGCCGCGATCGGAATGGAACCGGAAGTGCTTGGGGATCGGATCTCAAAACTCGGTCTTTCAATTTCGGTTGCAGAGGGATCGGCATAAGGAGGAGAAAAATTTGGCCAAGGTAATACAATTCAAATCCAAGTCATCGGGCAGAAAGGCCGGCATCCGGGTCATCGGCGGAGAATATCGTGGAAGGCGGCTGACATCTGTTAAGGGAATGGCCACCCGCCCCACCGCAGACCGGGTCCGGGAATCGATCTTCAATATCATCGGGGACAAAATCTCCGGGGCCCGGGTGCTCGATCTCTTCGCGGGCACAGGCGCAATGGGAATCGAGGCCATGAGCCGGGGCGCGGACTTTGCGCTCTTTATCGACAATTCACCCGCGGCCATAAAGACGATTCAGCATAACATCGAGACCCTGGGCATCCGAATGGATATGGATGCCGTCATCCTCTGCCGGGACATCGGCCGGAATCTCAACGATCTGGAAGGGACATCGGAGTTCGACCTCATCTTCATGGACCCGCCCTATGGCAAAGGTTTGATCGAACCGACACTGGCCGCGCTGCCCAAAACCCATTCATTGAGGCTCGAAGCCATTGCCGTGGTCGAACACCGCGCGGACGAGCCGATAAAGGACGTCTCCTCTTTTCGCCTTTATGACCAGCGAACCTACGGAAAGACAATGGTCTCGTTTTTCCAATACAATATCATGAACTTCATCATGCATCAGAGAAAGGAGTGATCACATTCATGCAGCGAACCGCAATCTGTCCCGGCTCTTTCGACCCCGTCACCATGGGGCATGTGGATATAATCGAAAGAGGATTGAAGATCTTTGACAGGATCATCGTCACCATCCTGACCAATCCGGTAAAGAATTACCTCTTCAACCTGGAAGAACGGATGGAGATGCTTGCAGACGGGCTGAAGGGGTTTGAAGGGCAGGTGGAGATCGACCACTATGACGGCCTGCTGGTCGATTACGCGGCCAAGCGGAAGGCCGATGCCATTCTCCGGGGGATGCGCGCGGTCTCTGATTTCGAATACGAATTTCAGATGGCACTGATGAACCGGAAGCTCAACCGGGAGGTGCAGACCGTCTTTCTCATGACGAGCCTGCGCTGGATCTATACCAGCTCCTCCATCATCAAGGAGGCCGCCAAATTCGGCGGAGATGTGGAGAACATGCTGCCGTCTCTGGCCCATCAGCGGCTGATGGAGAAGTTCGGCTTTCCGAATCCGGCCTCCTGACCGGTTCAGATTCGGGGGCACAGAAATTATGGATCTCTGGCAATTGCAGATATTCTGCAGGGTGGTGGAGCTGAAGAGCTTTTCGAATGCGGCCCGGAAGGTGCATCTCTCCCAGCCGACCGTGAGTAGCCATATCCGGGATCTGGAGGCCGATTTCGGATGCCGGCTGGTGGACAGGCTGGCCCGGGGGGCCGTGCCGACCCGGGCCGGGGAGCTTCTCTACGAGTATGCTCAAAGGCTTCTCGCGCTCAAGGCCGAGACCGAGACCGCGATGGCCCAGTTTCAGGGGGCGCTGAAGGGCCGGCTGAAGATCGGCGGCAGCACCATTCCGGGGGTCTATCTCCTGCCGAAAATCGTGGGCCGATTCTGCCGGGAGTATCCGGAGGTGAGGGTCTCCATTTCAGTTCAGGACACTGCCGAGATCATCCGGGGAACCCTGGACCGGACTTTGGAGATGGGAATCGTGGGAGCCCTTGAAGGAGAGGCCGGGATCGTTCAGGAGCCGTTGATCGATGATGAGATGTGTCTCGTGGTTCGGCCGGATCACGCGTGGGCCGGCCGGGAAAAGATCGATGCCAAGATGCTCTTTGACGTGCCTTTCATCTTTCGGGAGACCGGCTCCGGAACCCTCAAGTCGATCCTCAAAAGCCTGATGGCCGCGGGCCTGGAGATGGAGGATCTGAAAATCGCCGCGGAACTGGGCAGCACCCAGGCCGTCATCCAGGGGATCAAAAGCGGTCTTGGGGTTTCCATCCTCTCCAGGATCGCGGTTGCAGACGCCCTGCGCGCGGGGACATTGAATGCCCTCGATATCAGCGGGATCGATCTCCGGCGCAGCTTCTATCTCACCTGGCACAAGGGCCGGACCGCCTCTCCGCTCTGCAGCGCATTTAAGGCCTTCTGCCGGGAGTGGGCCGGAGAATCGGGCAACGATTAAAAAACAGGGACAAAATCAAGGTCAATTTCAGGATCTTCCATAGATCCGGGTCATTCCGGCCAGATGCTCGGACAGATGTTCGGTGAGCCAGTTCCCCTTGAGACGCCATCCCCAGTTGCCCTTTGCCACCGAGGGCCGGTTCATCCTTGCATCCTCGCCCAGCCCCAGCAGATCCTGCATCGGGAGGATCGCGAGATCCGCGACCGACATCATGGCAAGGCGCACCAGCGCGTCTGCGGCCTCCACCGAAGAGACCCATCTGCCCAGATAGGCAAAGAGGCGCTCCCTGTCTCCATCGCCGGCCTCGTTCTCGAACCATCCCCGGGCCGTGTTGTTGTCGTGGGTTCCGGTATAGATCACGCAGTTCCGGATGTGGTTGTGGGGCGCATAGAGATTGCTGGGAAGATCATCGCCAAACGAGAAGAGCAACAGCCGCATTCCCGGAAAATTGAACCGGCCCATCACCTCCCGCACATCCGGGGTGATGGTTCCCAGATCCTCTGCAATGATGGGCAGGCAGGAAAATCGCCGGCTCAACCCGTTGAAGAAGTCCAGGGCCGGCGCCTCCACCCATTTGCCGTTGATCGCTGTGGTCTCGGTTGCGGGAACCTCCCAGAAGGCCACGAACCCCCGGAAATGGTCCACCCGGACCTGGTCGAAGAGTTCCAGGTTTCTGGTCATCCGGTCCCGCCACCATTTGTATCCGCTCTGCTGAAGCACATCCCATCGATAGACCGGATGGCCCCAGAGCTGGCCTGTTGAGCTGAAATAGTCGGGGGGAACTCCGGAGACCGCATAGGGCTTTCGGCTCTCATCCAGCTTGAAGAGGTTCGGATGGGCCCAGACATCCGCGCTGTCAGGATTGACATAGATGGGAATATCGCCCAGAAACTGCACTCCCTTGCCATTGCAGTATCTCCGGAGGCCATTCCACTGTTTCTGGAAGAGATACTGGTAGAATTTCCGGTTTTCCATTGCATCGGCAAGGGAGTGGCAGACCTCCCGCAACGCATCAGGATACCGGTCCCGAACCGGAACGGGCCACTGATGCCAGGGCATACCCTGATAATGATCCCGGAGCGCATCAAAGGCCGCGAAATCATCGAGCCAATCCGCATGATCCCGGCAGAAAGCCCTATATTCAAAGGGAGGGGCGGTCTCTTTGAACCGTTCATAAGCCCTTTTCAACAGCCCCATTTTAAAGGGCTCCACATTTTCGAAATCGACCTTGTGGTCCGAAAAATGGGGAGTGTTATCCAGCTCGGGCTGGGTCAAGAGCCCCTCCTCCATCAGAAGATCCGGGCTTATGAGCAGCGGGTTCCCCGCGAACGCGGATGCGCTGTGATAGGGGGAGTATCCGCCAACAGCATCGGTCGGATTCAGGGGGAGGATCTGCCATATTCCCTGGCCTGTCTGGGCAAGAAAGTCCGCAAATCGATAGGCCATAGGCCCCATATCGCCGATGCCGTACATCGACGGCAGGCTGGTCAGATGCAGCAGAATACCGCTCGATCGTTTTCTCATCTCTTCTTCCCCTTTCACCGGCTGTTGTTCGGTTGAACTCTGCTCCCGTTATGGTATGATTCGAAAAGAGTGTTGTCAATTTAAAGTGTCAATGAGGTGGATATCATGTTTGATGGTGTGATGGAATGAAGATACGACCCGGAGAACCCGACCCTCTGGGCGCGGCCTGTGATGGATTGGGAACCAATTTTTCGGTCTTCTCCGATGTTGCCCAGCGGGTGGAACTCTGCCTGTTCGATGAGAATGGAGATGAGACCCGGCTGGATCTGCCGGAGCGGACCCACGGGTGCTGGCACGGATATCTGCCGGGCGTGGGCCCGGGACAGCGGTACGGCTTTCGGGTTCACGGCCCCTGGGACCCGGCCGAGGGGCTGAGATGCCTTCCGGAAAAGCTGCTGCTGGACCCCTATGCCAGAGCCGTGGCGGGAAATGTCTGCCAGTGGCATCCTTCGCTCTTCGACGCCGACCCGGATGATCCCGAGGGATTGACGCCCAACCGGGATGACAGCGGCCCCTTTGCCCCGAAAGCGGTGGTCGTTCCGCAGTTCGATCCGCAGACGGAAAAAGAATCGCGCCGGATCGACCGGCCCCTGTCCGAAACCATCCTCTACGAGGTCCACGTCAGGGGATTCACCATGCGCCATCCGGGGATTCCGGAGCCTTTGCGGGGAACCTATGCGGGCCTCGCGCATCCCGCGGCCATCGATCATCTCTGCCGCCTCGGGATCACCGCGGTGGAACTTCTCCCGGTCCACCAGTTCGTCCATGAGCCCCGGCTGATCCGGAACGGGCTGCGCAACTACTGGGGCTACAACACCATCGGCTGGTTCGCGCCCCACAATGAATATGCCGCGGCTCAAAACCCGGTCCGAATCGTGCAGGAGTTCAGGGAGATGGTGCGCAGCCTCCACCAGGCCGGCATCGAGGTGATCCTGGATGTGGTCTTCAACCATACCGGCGAGGGTGACGAGGAAGGGCCGATTCTCTCCTTCAAGGGGCTGGACAACAGCGCTTATTACCGGTTGGAGGATGACCCGCGTCTGTACAAGAACTACACGGGCACGGGCAACACCGTTGACATCCGCCACCCTGTGGTTCACCGGCTGGTGATGGACGCCCTCCGGTACTGGGTTACGGAGATGGGCGTGGATGGATTCCGGTTCGACCTTGCCCCTGTGCTGGGCCGGGGTGGGGATGATTATGATCCCAATGCCGGATTCTTCCGGACCATCGCGCAGGACCCGGTGATCAGAAAGGTGAAGCTGATCGGCGAGCCCTGGGATCTGGGTCCCTCGGGATATCAGGTGGGAAACTTTCCCCGGTGCTGGTCCGAGTGGAACGACAGGTTCCGGGACGGGGTCCGGGACTACTGGCGAGGAGCCGCGTATGGGGTGGGAAATCTGGCCTACCGCCTCACCGGCAGCGCGGATCTCTTCCGCCACAATGGCCGCATCCCCCAGGCCGGCGTCAACATGATCACGTCCCACGACGGCTTTACGCTACATGATCTCGTCTCCTACGAAAAAAAGCATAACGAGGCCAACGGGGAGGGGAACCGGGACGGCCACAATGACAATCGCTCCTGGAACTGCGGCGCGGAAGGGCCTGCAGATGATCCGATGATTCAGGTTCTCCGTTCCCGGCAGAAGCGGAACTTTCTCGCGACCCTGCTCCTTTCCCAAGGGGTTCCCATGCTGCTGGGGGGCGACGAGATGGGCAGAACCCAGCGGGGAAACAACAATGCTTACTGTCAGGACAACGAGGTGAGCTGGTTCGACTGGAGCGGTCCCGATACCGCATTGACAGAATTTACCGCAAAGCTGATCGCACTGCGCCGAACCCATCCGGTCTTTCGGAACCGGGAATGGCTCCGGGGAGGGCCGGTAGAGACCCGCTCTGAACCGGACATCGCCTGGTTTCGGCCCGACGGCCAACCGATGGCTGAAGCGGACTGGCGAACCTCTCATGGTCTCATGGTCTTTCTCTCGGGCCGCATCGGCCGCGTCGATGCCAACGGCCTCCCCCTCGAAGACGATGATTTTTTCCTGCTCTTCAACGGGCAGAAGGTTCACGGAGAATTCGTTCTGCCGAAAATCAATGCAGAAAGCCGCAGTTTCTGGAAGAAGGTGATCGATACCCGTTACTGGGAGGTGTCTGAAAAAGAGATGATCCCGGTACAGGGGTATCAGGCCAGAGACAGCATCTCCCTGGAATCTTTCAGCTTTGTGCTGCTGCAGTACGAAAAGCGGGCTTCTTGATCAAAGGAGAAAGAATTTGCGAATGAACCCATTATTCCGAGATATCGGGGGTCTGTTTTCCCTTATGGTCCTCTGCTGCATCCTTTTTGGGACAGCTTTTTCATACGCAGACGGAGCGGATCGCCTCGAGCCAGTGGCCCTTCAGTTGGCCTGGAAGCACCAGTTCCAGTTCGCGGGATACTATGCGGCACTGCACAAGGGCTTCTATGAGCAGGCAGGCCTCGATGTCACCATCATCGAAGGCGGGGAGGGGCACTTTGCCCGGGAGGCGGTTTTAAGCGGAGAGGCGCAGTATGGGGTTACCGGTGCAGAACTGCTCCTGCATCGGGCAGAAGGAGACCTTTTTGTGGTTCTCGGGGCCATCTTTCAGCATTCGGCTTCGATCCTGCTGACCCGGGCCGATGCCGGGATCTCCCACCCCCAGGATCTCATCGGAAAGCGGGTCATGCTGCTGCCCCAAAACAAGGATGCCGATATCCTGGCCATCTTTCAAAACGAAGGCATCTCTCTGGATCTGATCCGGCGCATGGATCAGACCTACAACCTCGATGATCTCATCCAGGGCCGTACCGACGCGGTCAGCGCATACGTCACCAATGAGCCGTGGCTGCTGCAGCAGGCCGGGGTGGAGCCGGGCATCATCTATCCCCAGACCTACGGCGTCGATTTCTACAGCGACTGCCTCTTTACCACAGAAGAGGAGATCCAAAAGCATCCGGAGCGGGTCAAGAGATTTCTGGGGGCCTCCCTGGAGGGCTGGAACTATGCAATGGCGCATCCCGAGGAGATCATCGATCTTCTGATCGAGCGGTATGGGGTTCTCAAAAGCCGGGAGCATCTCCGATACGAAGCCCAAACCATGGAGAGCCTGATCTTTCCCAAGCTGGTGGAGATGGGGCACATGAACCCGGGTCGATGGCGCCACATCGCGAATACCTTTGCAGGGCTGGGGGAACTGCCGGAGAATTTTTCACTGGAAGGCTTTCTCTATGATCCCAATCCGCAGCCGGATATCCGCAAGCTGAAGTTTGCCCTCTACATCCTCCTTTTCGGGGTAATCCTGACAAGCGGCCTGATCCTCCTTTTCATGAAGATGAACCGAAGGCTTAAAAAGGAGGTTGAGGAGCGGGAAATATCCGAAAAATCCCTGCGGGAGAGTGAAAACCGGCTGCGGACCATTTTCGAAGCCTCTCAGGCCGGCATCATTCTGGTCGATCCCGGGAAGAGAATCACCTTTGCCAATCAGGGGACGGCCCATATGCTTCGATGCTCGATGGAGGCGCTGATCGGTTCCGCATACTCGGAACATCTTCACCCGGACCAGCGGGAGATCGGCATCCTGAACATGGAGCGGCTGATCGCCGGCGACATTAAAGCTGTTTCCGTGGAGCGCCACTTTATCCGTTCGGACGGAACCGATTTCTGGGGCTTTCTAAGCGGCAGGCGGCACGAGGATGAAGCGGGAAACCTGATCTCTCTTGTGGGCATCATCGCAGACATCACTGAACGGAAAAAGCTGGAAACCGAGCTTCGACAGGCCCACAAGATGGAATCCATCGGCACTTTAACGGGCGGTGTGGCGCATGATTTCAACAACATCCTCGGGATAATCATCGGAAACACGGAGCTGGCCCTGGATGATACCCAGGCGGAGAATCCAGCTCATGTCTACCTCGAGGAGATCAAGACTGCGGGGTTAAGGGCCGCGGGCATTGTGCGGCAACTGCTCAACTTCAGCCGGAAAACAGAACAGAAGCTGAAACCGGTGAGCGCGGCCGAAGTTCTCGAAGAGGGAATCCGTCTTTTGCGATCGACGATTCCGACAACCATTGAAATCCGCAGCACTATTTCGGATACGGAGGCGGTCATCATGGGGGATGCCATCGGTATCCATCAGACGCTGCTGAACATCTGCACCAATGCCTTACAGGAGATGGAGGAGAATGGCGGGGTTCTGGAGATCGGGCTGGAGACGGTAAATCTGGACAAGGCCGCGGTGAAGCGCTATCCTGATCTGGCCCCGGGCGATTATGCAAAGATCACCATCTGCGACACAGGGCCGGGGATCAGGCCCGACATCATCGAACGGATCTTCGATCCCTATTTCACCACAAAACCGGTGGGAAAGGGCACGGGCATGGGATTGGCGGTGGTTCATGGCATCGTCAAAAACCACGGCGGCGAGATCACCGTGAGCAGTCCCCCCGGAAAAGGAGCTGTTTTTTCCATCTTTTTCCCGGTGGTCGTAAAGGAGGCGGAAAAGGAGCCATCCGCGCCGGCCGAGATCCCCTGGGGCGGCGAGAGCATTCTCTTTGTCGATGACGAGCCATCCATCACTGAGCTGGTGGGCAAAATGCTGGAGCGTCTCGGATACCGGGTTCAGACCCGGGAGAATCCGCAGGAGGCGCTGGAACTCTTTCAAAATGCCCCGGACAGGTTCGATCTGGTCATCACCGATATGACCATGCCCCATATGACGGGCATACAGCTCTATGAAAGGCTCAAAGCGATTCGAGAAGATATTCCGGTGATCATCTGCACAGGCCACAGCCCCCTGATCGATGAGAAGAAGGCAGGGGAACTCGGTATCGGCGCACTGATTATAAAGCCCGTGGTGATGCGGGAGATGGCCCGGACCATTCGAAGCGTTCTGGACAGGGGTTGAATCGGGGGACAGCACTCAGATGCGCGGAATATCGGCAACATCAAATCAGATCAATCAAAGCAGGTAACAGGACTGAAAAATGGAAGCCATCAAAGTCGAAATCATCCTGTTGGAAGTCCCCTTTACAGACGATCAGGATGATGAACCGGATATCGGCAAGTTTCTTTCCGCTGCAAAGCACATCAATATTGATGAAGAGGCCGTGCAGCGGTTGCGTGAAGAGAGCATGATATGATCTTGTCGGAATTGATGATATTCGAAGTAAATCAACAAGAAAGGTGTTTGTATTTAACCATCTTGAAGTTCTTGGAGAATTTCAGCGATAGTTTTTTTCGTTGTATTCAATATTTCCCTTTCAGGTCTACTGGGTTTTTTAGGATAAATATCTATCGGCAGCACTACATCTTTATCGGGAATATACAAATACAAAAGCCTTGCACCATTTGATTTACCTAACTTATATTCCTTTAGATGAATACGTAGTTTCCTAACCTCCAAACAACCAAAGCCGGGGACTTTATCTCCTTGGCTCTGTGAAATAGTTAGACTTCCAATTTGTTTATCTATGCTTGCTTGACTTTTAGGGAATTTTTTCAATATTTTATTTAGGCAATGCTCAAACGGTTTAGTCCGTTTAATTTCTGCCATCAAAGAACCTCTGCAAGTTGTGAGATAAGATCCCTAAATTCTTTATCAGCACTCAAGGCGCAATCTTCTACAAGATCATCCCACTCTATTAGGGGTTCCCAAAGCATTTTAGCAAAAATAATACTTGGAAAGGTATTGGTGTCAATCAATATGTTTCTGGTCTTTTCAAGTATGTCTCTTATAGATGTAGCATCTTCAGCAACAGCAGATAGACACATTGCCTCGCATTCTGCGGTACAAGAATTGAGAAGGTTTCTTAATCTTATAACCTTGTCCAAACTTAAATATCGAAGCAGATAAATTTTATATCCTGATTTAAAAACATTATTTTTAAAAAAAATTTCAATAGCAGATTCAGTCTTAGACAATAGGTTTGTTTTTATTTTATTGCTTTCAATAATTGCTTGGGTGGTCATTCTAACCCCCTTTAGTATCAGATGGTCATATATTGAAACATATAAAAATATATCATATATATAGTCATACATGACCAATGCCTGTCAAGCATAATGTAGCAGTGAAAAAATATACATCCTCCCTAAAGGGTTCGGTATATAGCATAAGTTATCGCGATCTTTTTTCGACACTGACTGAAACCATCGCCATAACTGGCCGAAAATGTCGTCAGCGGGTCATCCACGAGCTTAAACGGTTTATCTTGAAATAGCAATCTATGGGGTATTTTCGGAAAACCTGATCAAAGATCATGAGGCGTGAAAGAATAGGATAGAGCAGGTAAAGAATAAAAAAACCCTCTTCCGGCTTGTCTTTGGCGGGACACCGGAAGAGGGTTGAGATTATGCTGCCTGGCCTGAAGGCCGAATCATCAATAAATGCCTTGAAATTTTTGGCGTCCCCAACCGGATTTGAACCGGTGTTGCCGGCGTGAAAGGCCGGTGTCCTGGACCTGGCTAGACGATGGGGACGCAGGTTTGTCTCCTGATGGGCCGTGCTGGGCTCGAACCAGCGACTCTCTGCTTAAAAGGCAGATACTCTACCGACTGAGTTAACGGCCCCTTAAAGAATTATTTATACCGTTTTTTTTTGTCCGTTGTCAACAAAAAAATGCAAAATAATTTAGGCCGTCATCGACTCTTTTATGACCTGCTGCCCCTGCTCCCGCCGGGCCACCACTTTTCCGCGGCGGCTGATGATCACCTCCTGCAGCGGGATCTCCTCCTCTTTTCCGGACCGCTTCACCCCCTCCCGAACGATTTTCGGCAGCGCGGAGCAGCAGGGAACCTCCATCATCAGGGTGGTGATGCTCTTCACGCCGGACCCTTCACAGATTTTGGCGAACTTGTCGGCATAGGCATTGACATTGTCGAACTTGGGGCAGCCCATCATCACCTTCTTCCCCTTTAAAAAATCCCCGTGAAAGTTGGGGTAGGCCACCGGCACGCAGTCGGCCACCACCAGCAGGTCCGCACCCTTTAAAAACGGCGCGTCCGGCGGAACGAGCATGATCTGCACTGGCCAATGGCTCAACGCGGACTCGAATTCGCCTTCCGAGGGCCCGGCCCCGGGGGTGAACTGGGCCAGCCCGGCAGAGGGGCATGCCCGCGGCATCGGGGCATCTTCTCCCCCTTCGACTTGGGCCGTTTTTATCCGCTCTTCCACGGCCTCCTCGTCAAACTCATCGGCCTCCCGGGTGATCAGCCGGAGCGCGCCCTGGGGACATTCCCCCAGACAGGCCCCGAGGCCGTCGCAGAACTTGTCATCCACCACCTTGGCCTTGCCGTCCACGATCTGGATGGCCTTTTCCGCACATGAGGGGACGCACTGGCCGCAGCCGTCGCACAGCTCCTCGTCGATTTCCAGAATTTTACGGGTAACTTTCATATCGTTGACTCTCCTTTCAAAGCGGCCGATTCGATTCGAACCGTTTACGGCAGCAGCACTTCCCTGGCCACCTTTGCGCCGCTTTCGGTGAGAAATGTTTTCTTTATAATGGATTCGAGCCGCTCTTCGGTTATGGGCTCGTCTTTATGGTTCTCTTCGAGGTTGACGATCATGTCGGCATCGAATACCGCCTTGAAATTGGCCGTCTCCTCCTCTTTCGGGTGGTGATGGTGGCCCACGATGTCGCAGACCTCGTCGATCAGTTCTACTTTGGCCCCGAGCTTTTCGAGGATCTCCTTTGCGATGGGGGGGCCTTCTTCTTCCTGATACTTTGCAGCGGTGCTGTTATGCTTTCGCTCGGCCTCATGGATGCCGATGTCGTGCAGATATGCCGCAGAGAGTACCACGGCCATGTTCGCGCCCTCGGCCTTGCCGATCTTTTCCGCGTACCGGGCCACTTTGCTTGCGTGTTTGATCCGCTTGAAATCGGTCTTGAAGTACCGCTTCATCTCCACGGCCACCCGGTCCTTGAGCATGTTCTCCTTTTCCGCGAGCAGTTCCGGCGGAAGATCGCCGATGCACTGTTCGGCAAACTGGCAGTAGGAGGCACACCCGAAATCCATCTCCGGGTTGAGAAACCGGTGGCCGCAGGCCCGGCACTTTCGGGTGGTGTCATCCTTGAAGAATTCGACGATCACCCCGCATTCGGGGCATTTGGCCTCAAAGATGTCGCCGGGCTTCCAAAACTGCATATCTTGTCCCGGGCATTTCATGGCTGTTCCTCCTTTTTAGGGTAGAAAACCGGAGATCCGGTTGAGATTATTCCACTGATATTTCAGTAAATATAATTACAGGATCTCCGGTTTCAAGGGTCTGTCCGGTCAAAAAGATCCGGGTGCGATTATCCGAGAATCGCCTTGAGATCCTCATCCGGTGTCGAGATGGGCATTATGTTGAATTTCTCCACCAGCACGTTGAGGATGTTCGGGGTGATAAAGGCCGGCAGGCTCGGCCCCAGCCGGATGTCCCTGATCCCCAAAGAGAGCAGGGTCAGCAGAATCGCACAAGCCTTCTGCTCGTACCAGGAGAGGATCATGGAGAGGGGCAGATCGTTGACGCCGCAGTTGAATGCGTCTGCCAGCGCGGTCGCGATCCGGATTGCGGAGTAGGCGTCGTTGCACTGCCCCACATCCAGCAGTCTCGGGATGCCGCCGATGTCGCCCAGATCCATGTCAAAGAAGCGGAACTTGCCGCAGGCCAGCGTCAGGATCACACAGTCCTTGGGAAGCTTGCTCACGAATTCGGTGTAGTAGTTCCGTCCCGGCTTTGCGCCGTCGCAGCCGCCCACCAGGAAGAAGTGGCGGATGTCTTTGTTTTTGACAGCGCCCACCACCTTGTCCGCGAGGCTCAAGACCGTCTTGTGGCCGAAGCCGACCATGACATGGCCTTTCTCTTCGTCTGCGGGAAATCCGGGAAGCTCCAGGGCCTTTTCGATCACCGGGGTGAAATCCTTGCCCTTGCCGGTTCCGGGGATGTGGGGCATATCGGGAAAGCCCACGAGACCTGTGGTGAAGATCCGGTCCTGGTAGGTCTTGGCGGGCCGCTGGATACAGTTGGTGGTCATGAGGATCGCGGCCGGTATATTGTCGAACTCCTTTTTCTGGTTCTGCCACGCGGTGCCGAAGTGTCCGTAGAAATGGGAATACTTCTCCTTGAGCTTGGGATAGCCGTGGGTCGGCAGCATCTCGCCGTGGGTGTAGATGTCGATCCCCTTGCCCTCGGTCTGCTGAAGGAGCTGCTCCAGATCGAGCAGATCATGGCCCGAGATGATGATGGCCTTCCCCTTTTTCACACCCAGCGGAACCTTTGTGGGAACCGGGTCTCCGTATGCGCCGGTGTTTGCCGCATCCAGAAGCTCCATGGTCTTGTAGTTGACCTGGCCGCACTCCATCACCAGGCCCACATACTCATCCGCGCCCAGGTTGTCATCCAGAGTTGCGGCCAGAGCCTTGTGCATGAAGGTATCCACTTCGGGATTGCTCTTCCCCAAAATCCGGGCATGGTCCGCATAGGCCGCGATGCCTTTCAAACCGTAGGTGAGCAGCTCTCTCAAAGAGCGGATGTCCTCATTGAGATCCTTGGGAATGAGTACACCCACCTTTCTGCCCTGCTCGATCATTCCCTCCACGGTCTCTGCGGGGGTGAAATTTGCCGCGTCATGATCGAAGTCGACCTTGCCGCCCTTTGCCTTGACCTTTGCCTTGACCTTCTCCTTGAGCGCATCCCGGAGCTGGACGCATTCGTTGATAAACCGGAAAAAACGCTCCCGGTCGAAGTTGACGTTGGTCAGGGTCGAGAAGTGCGCCTCTGAAGTGAAACGGTTGACCGCCTCCTCCTGGATGCCGGCCTTGCGCCCCTCATGGGCAATCAGGGAGAGTCCCTTGACTGCATATATCAGAAGATCCTGAAGTTCCGCGACATCGTCGGTCTTGCCGCATACGCCCTGCTTGGTGCAGCCTTCGTTCTTCGCTGTCTGCTCGCATTGAAAACAAAACATGGTTGATCTCCTTTAATAATGGGTGAAATGGGTGAATTGCATTTCGTTTCTGGTTATACAGTACCTGTATCGGAAATGATCTGCATTGATTCAGGTCAAGGATTGAATTTTTTTTCCAGAATTTTTTTGATTTTCTTCGGGAATGGTCTTCCGGTACACTTCTCTGCCCTGCTGCTGAAGATCATCAATGGCCTTCTCCGATCTATGGGCCGCATCCGGATCGGCAATCCCGGACAGATTGGCCCGGGCAAGGGCAAGGGATGCGGAAAACGCGCCGTAGGCCATGTGGGCTGCGGCCTCAGCATCGGGCCCGGTTGGCGGATGGAGCTGTGGTGAAAGGGTGGCATGGGTCTCAAGAAGAAACCGCATCTCGGCTGCAAGGGCCGTCAGCGGTGCAATGGCTTCGATGCTCGCCTCTGTCAGAGCGGTTTTCCGATGATTTCCTGTTTTTTCAAGCGCACAGATGATCTTTTCATAGGCGGCCGCATCCTGATCCATCAGATCGAGGCACTTCATCCGGGATTTTTCCAACTGCCGGGCCATCTCGAGAAGCGCTTCTCTCCTCTCCGGATCTTCCCGGCGCTGGGCTCCCACCCGGGCCACGAACTCCATGAGACCGGCGGCCACGGCTCCGGAAAGGGCCGATGCGCTCCCCCCGGCCGGCAGGGTCGGCATGGGCCGGGCGATCTGGGAGATGAACTCCTCCACGGCCATGAGCGGGAATCTGACCTTCATTGGGATGCCTTCTCTTTCATGACTTCCTCTTTCATGACTTGGGCTCCTTGATCATGATCAGCAGCATCTTGAAGCGCTCCACAGCCTTCAGGGCATGGGGCTTGTTGGCCGGCATGATGATCATTTCACCTTTGGAGAGGGTGTACGGTTTTTTATCGAGGGTGATCTCGACCTTTCCGTCCGGGATATAGACCATCGCGTCAAAGGGCGCGGTATGCTCGCTCAACCCCTCCCCCTTGTCGAATGCGAAGATGGTCACGGTTCCGGTCGGCTTCTTGATGATGGTCCGGCTGACCACGGAACCCTCCTGATAGTCGATGAGACCCTCCAGCGCGAGCCCCTCTTTCACGAATCCCTCGATACCGCCTTCAAGGTTTGACATGGTCATCTCCTTTGCTGTTTGTCCATTTCTGTTTAGATAACAATTGCTTCCCTCTATTATCCATACTATGCGATCTACGGGGTATCGCCAAAGGTTTTTTTCCAAGCTCTTGATATATCATTGTATCATTGTGAGATAAGCCTCTTTGACCGCAGCAGGGGCCGCGGGTCGATGAGGTGACGGGTAAACCAGTCCTTGTCAGATTCTCCGATGGCAAGGGAGAGGGCTTCGGAGAAGTGGAGAATCGGAACTTTTTTGGAGATGGTGTGGCGGACCTCCAGGTTCATGTGGCACATCGCGCAGGCCGTGATGATGCACTCTGCCCCGGCCTTTACCGCGCCCTTGATGATATCGTCCACCATCGGCGTCACCACATCGGGCCGCGCGACCGATAAGAATGTCCCGCAGCACCGGGAGGCGTATCCCCACCGGATCGGCTCCGCGCCGAGGCTCTTGAGCGCCGCTTCCATCTGGCCCTGTTCGGGCCGCTCATCCATCATCCCCGGGGGCCGGGCCATCATGCAGCCGTAGTAGGGTACGAACCGCAGCCCCTTCAGACCGGGCCCTTCCAGAGATTTGAGGTCGACCGTGGCGAGCAGCTCGAAGAAGTGGAGGATCTTCATGTCCGCGTCGATGGAGCGGCCGAACTCAGCCTCCAGCCGTTTCAACGCTTCCGGGTCATTTTTCAGATGCAGCCTTGCCCCGTTGAGCCGGAGCAGACAGTTGGGGCAGGCCACCAGCAGTGACATCCCTTTCGGAACCAGGGAGAGGTTGCGCGCGGCAAGATCGAGTGCCAGATCCGAGTCGATGCTGTGGGCCGAAGAGCTTCCGCAGCAATTCCAGTCGGGAAGTTCCACAAGGTTGATTTCAACGCGGTTGCAGAAGCGGATCAGAGACCGGTTGTTCTCCTTTGCGGTGGTCGCTAAGGAACAGCCGGGATAATAGGCGATATCAACCCTATTTTTCGGTGCGTTCATGGATTCTCTCCTTTCTCCGCAACGATCTGCAATGCGCGGCTCTTCCCCCTTTCAAAGGCTTTTCGGATCTCGGCCATCGCCTTGACCTTGGAGGGGAGAAGATCGAGCTTTCGCCTGGCCAGCATCTTCAGCCCCACGTTCATGTCGCCGAAAAAATCCCGGGTCTTGAGCTTGTAGCGGAGCATGATTTCGAGCTTGTGGGTTCTGCCGTAGCGCCGGATCGAGCCGAGGACCTCCTGGTGGAAACCGAGGATATCGGGCTCTGCGATTTTTGCCCCCTCTTCGATGGCCAGCCCCCGCAGTACATCCATGAAGGCCGCGATGTCGATGGCCATAGGGCACTGGATGGAGCAGGTGTGGCAGCCCACGCAGGACCAGATGGTGGAAGACTCCAGGGCCTGTTTTTTCATCCCGAGCTGAACCAGCCGGATGATGTTGTTGGGCGGGGGGTCCATTGCGGCGATGAAGGGGCATCCGCCGCCGCAGCACCGGCAGTGGAGGCATCGGTTGATGTCGGTTCCCGATCTTTCGATGACCTTCTTTCCAAAATCGCTGTCTCTGCGGGTGACATTCATGGGCCTTCTCTCTAGTTTGAGCGATGGGTTGAGCGGTTATCCTGTAAGGAGAATATCAGAGGCTTCCCCTGAAATGCCTTGACCTGGATCAATATGCGGATCAATTTTTATGGAAAGTTCCGCTGCTATGATTATCCTGAAGATTAGACCGGCTGTTGAAAAATGCAAACTGCCGCCCAAAACATCTCAGGAGAGGCCCATGATTCTATATGACAAGACCCTGGCTTTAGAGCTACCCCGGTTCGGCATCCAGATCCCCATCCGGGACAACAAGGCCGAAAAAGGATTCCGTGCCCTGCTGGAGCAAAAGGTTCTGGCCGGTACAAAAGAGAAATGGCATATCGATACCATTACCGAAAAGCTTTCAAAGGCGGATCTGCTCCGGGCCCATGCCCCGGAATATGTGGAGCGCCTCTTTTCCGACGGTGTGGAAAATGAGATCATCAAAACATTCGAGCTGATCGATGATAAGGGGAAATACCACCGGTACAATCCGGAGGATGCGGATCTGGCACTCTCCCTTCTATTCGATCGGATTCTGAAAAAGGCGGCCGGAACGGCTCAGTGCTGCCGGGCTGCGCTGGAAAGCGGCTTCTGCTTCTATTTCGGCGGGGGAATGCACCATGCACAGTACCATCACGGCAAGGGCTTCTGCATGGTCAATGACATCGTGATTGCGATCCGAAAGCTGCAGGCAGAGGGGCTGATTCGAACCGCATGGGTGATCGACACGGACGCGCACAAGGGCGACGGCACCGCAGCCCTGACCGCGGATGATCCCTCGATCATCACCCTGAGCATCCATATGGGTGCGGGGTGGCCCCTGGACGAGGCGCGGAAGGATGAGGCCGGAAAGCCGAATCCCTCATTCATCCGGAGCGATATCGATATTCCGGTGATGCCGGGGGAGGATCATCTATACAATGAAAAGCTGGAAAAGGGGCTGGCCGGGCTGGAGACGCGGCCGAACCCGGACATTGCCGTGGTGGTGATGGGTGCGGACGCTTATGAGCATGATGAGCTGCCCTCCACCGATGGGTTGAATCTGACCCTGGAGGAGATGGGGGAAAGAGACCGGCAGGTCTACGATTTTCTGGGAAGAAGAGAGATCCCCGGAGCCTTTCTCATGGCCGGCGGCTACGGGGAGCGGGCATGGGAGGTCCACCCGCACTTTCTCATTCCGGTCCTGACCCGCCGGTACGGTAAAGGGTCAGAATCTTTTTAAAAATTGAAAAATCCCGCGCAGGGAACCCGTTTCCTGCCGGCCTCTATTTAACCGGGACATTTCCGCTGTGCTGGAACGGGATGCGCTTTTGGCCCCCTTTGGGAACATCCACCTGCATCTCTCCGATGATCTCATAATCAGAGGTGGAGGATTTTAGCAGGTTGTAGACCGAGCGGCCCAGTTTGAAGAAGTTGACCCGCATGGGAACGGATAGGGTGGAGAAGCCGTTTTTTTCCACTGTGGGAATGGCCTTTGTCTCTCCGGAGATGAACTCCTTGCCCCCCAGGCGGATGCCGTAGTTGAGTCCGCTCAGGTTCAAGGCAAAGGGGTTGTCGTTTCCGATCTCCAGATCAAAGGTCACATCCGCGCCCGTTAGGGTTAGATCGGCCACCTTGACATTTTGAAGGGATACCCGGGGCAGCTTGGGAATTGTCAGCTTCCCCTGGTTTTCATAGGGGATTGTAAAAGGGCCGATCTCGATGTTTCCGGAAAGGTCGTAATCGACCCGCGCTGAATTTTTGAATTCGGTGATTGATTCAAAAAGATCGAGATAGTTTACCGTGATCGGCACTTCGATTATATCGGTCTCCCCGGCCGGAAGCTGCACCCCTTTGTCGGCCACCCCTTTGATGAACTTTCGCTGATTGATCTTCAGGTTGTATGCCACACTCTTGATCATGACGCCAAAGGCATTGGGGTTGGAGACCTTGAATTTGAAGATGGGGGTCGCCTCCAGCAGGGAGAGATTGTCCAACCCCATTCCCGCGAACCTGACCTGGGGTTTTTGAACCATTCCCTTGATGGTGGCGCATCCCGATGCGATCAGCAGGATGCAAAGAAGCGGTATGATACGTCTTATGATGTTCGACTTTATCTTCATGGATGACCTCCTCCTCGATTTGGAACCGGGCGCTACACTCTGAATATCGGCCCTATTATCCCTGATTTCCGGCCTGTCTACAACCTTTTTCATCAAATGAGGATCAGCCATCGGTTTTGAGTGTGCATGCCGCATGGGTTTTCAGATCCCGTAGAAACCGGGCATCGTACTTGATCGGCACTCCCCGCCTTTCTGCCAGCAGGTGCAGGAGAGGATAGCAGGAGGAGGCCGAAGAGGGGGCCGCCCGGAAATAGAGGGTTTCGGGCGCCGCATTGATCAGTGCCCGGCAGACCTCGTTGGTGTGAAGCCGAAGATCGGTCTTTTGAAAAAAGGGCGCAATATGCAGCTTCTCAGGCTCGGCAGGGACAGGTGAAAGGGGCGGCCCGGGACAAAGATTCTGCCATGTCCTGATCAGATCCTTTCGATGGTACTTTTCCGGAAACCGATAAGCAGAGTAAAGATTTCGGCCGTTGTCTTTCGTAAAGGTTCTGGAGAAGCCGAGGGTGGCAAGTCCCGTAAAACAGGCCGTGGGGCAGAAGAGATCCTCCCGGCATCCCGCGAAATCGGCCCAGCCCCAAGGGTCGATGAGTACCGCAAGTTTTGCATCCGCCTGCCATTTTCGGATCTCCCGGGCCACTCCGCCCTTGCCGGTCCAGCCGTCCACAAAGACCAGTTTTCGATCCGGATAAAGATCTCCAATCGCGTCGATGGCGGCACTATCGGGCCCCAGCCCCACAAACAGAGAAATGGCCGCGGCCGATGATCCGGGCAGAAGGCGGCAGAGCCAGTCCGCGATGGGAACCCCGGCCCTTAAGATAGCGGCGAAGACGATTTTCTTCGGGTCCGGCTCCCATCGGAGAATCTCCTTTGCCAGTGCCACGGCCGCGATTTGAATCGGTTCGTCATGGAGGTTCTGCTTCACCGTATCCCAGAATGGGTGATCCAGGTCCGGCTCAGGAGAGGGAAGTGCCCAGAAGGTGCTGTTTCCGTCATAGGCCCGATCCAGGGGGCGGAAAAGATGGCGATCCTGAACCGGATCGACCTTCTGCTGCAGGCGGGCCAATATCGGAAAGGGCCAGAGTTCCATCTGGGGCAGGCTCTTTCTTATGTCCAAACCAGCCTTCTCACCGGAAATCCCTTTGGGGCCAGGGTCCTTTCCACCATATGCGCCACATCCCGGTCAATGGGATCATAGAGCAGGTATAGGGGTTTTCTTAGACGGTGGCGGTTGTAGAGAAAGTACTTGCCGTTGAAGTCGATACGGTTGTGGATGTGCTCTCCGTCCACCTTCCAGGGGCTCAGGGTGACATGGGTGAAATGCAGACCCGGATTCTCTTCCACGATGGAGAGGGCGAGATCCATCGCCTCCCCTACCACCAGAAGAGTTCCGGACAGCCCCCGGAGCATACCGGGAAACCAGACTTTTTCCAGATTCTGCAGCGCAGGCCGGTGCTTTGGAAAATGCCAGCCGGCATCGATGGATCCGATTTCCGGGCTCCCGACTCCAGCCTCATCCGCACAGAGGAGGGTCCGGGAAGAGAAGTTGCTCCCCTCCTCTTCTGATGTAAAAGAGGAGGGAAAGGGGGGAAGCTGAAAGAGCGTGTGGAGCGTATGGCTGATCTTCTGCTCCAGCAGGATCTCTTCGAATCTGCGGCAGAGATTCCGGCTTCGCTGATCCGTGAGCGCGAAGAAGCGGGCCTGTTTCACGTTCAATCTGCGGCAGAGTGCGGTGGAGAGCTTGAGAAGGGTTTGGCCCGTGGTGATTTCATCTTCCACAAACCAGATCTCCGAGGGCCTCTGATCCGGCAGGGGGAGAATATGATCCGGGGCATGGGAGTGGCTTTCCGTAAAGCGAATCCCCTTTGCGGGCCTTCTGGTGGAGCAGATCCAGCGGCTGGAGATGCCGGTTTTGGCCAGAATCCGGTGGAAGAGGGCCGAAGGCACGATTCCCGATTCTGCAAGCCCGACCACCAGCAGATTCTCTTTGTCAGCAGATGCCTCCAGGGCCTGACGCACCAGCCGGCGGAGATGAAAGGCCCACCGGTTCAGATCTTTTATTCCCGCGGGCCGAAGCTTTCCGAGGCAGGAGAAGGTGGTGGCTCCGCTCCGCTTCCTGTTGTTGTCCCGGGTCAGATGCCAGATATGATCCGTCAGCTCCGCGGCTCCCTCCATCATTACCGGGCTATCGGGTGGTGGTATAGACATAGATGCGGGAGATGCGCCGGCGGTCGTCCATCACCGGATAGGGTGCCTGGATGCCGGCCGGAAGATTTTCTCCTCTCCCGATCGCCTGGATATCGGCCTCGTATCTCTCCGATTCCGCCTCGGCAGGCGCCAGTATCTGACGGATATAATCGGCAATCGTATCTGCCCTGAACCGGGAGAGACGCTGGTTGAGAAATTGGCGCCGTGGCGGGTCCCCGTCCGGTACATCGGCCTCCATGCCCCGGATCAGCTCAGGAACCAGCGCGGAGTTTGGGCCGAAATTGAGGGCGTCGGTATAACCGACCACCTTGATCTTGGTGACGACCGTTTTGTCGGGGAAGAGCTGGAGATAGGTCCGTTTGTCTTCCTGCACCTTCCCGATGAACCGGTCGATGCTCTCCTTTCCCTTTTCCGAGAGTTCATATTTGCCCTGGTCAAAGGAGATATCCGATTGCAGGGTCTGGCTCAGATGGGTTCTGAGGCTCTGGGTCACCTGCATGATCTTTTCCAGATCGGCCACCACTTTGCTCAAAGAGACGATCCCGTCATCCTGCTGAACCCCTTGGGCCTCTTCGATGATCTCATCGACCGAGGAGAGGTGCGTACTCAGCGGCGTCTCCGGATCTCTCTCCATCTTCTGTTTCAGCTCCTGCTTGAGGTTCTGTGCCAGTTCTGCAATATGGTTCAGGTAGTAGGATTCAAGGATCTTTTCCGTAATGCCGAGGCTCTCTTCTGCCGCTTCCACAGCTTCCGGCCGGTCCCCGGAACCGAGAAGAGCGACAGCCCTTTCAAGAGCGGCCCTGGAGCGTTCGATCTCCTTTCCAAAGGATTCTTCGATCTCCAGCCGCTTGACGACTTGATGATGCTCCTGTGCCTCGTTCACCCGGGCCTGGGCCTCCTCTTCGGAGACGCGGCTTCCAAAGAGCCCGGCACACCCTGAGCCGAGAGCGAGAAAAAGAATAAGGCAGACCATCTGAAAAAAATGACGGTTGTTCATGCTTTCACCTCCGAAGGCGGTTGTCGAGTCATTTGTCATGTCAAAATTATTCACTTCTTGCGCTGCGAACCGAAAGTTCTTCTTCAAAGGTTTTTCTTGTGGATCTGGCACGGGAGAGGTTTTCGACAATGACGGCATCCTGTTTCGGGAATGCCGTATAGATCGATTCGATCTCCTCGATCTCCTTGATGATTCTTTTGAGCAGCGGGAGCATCTCCTCGGCAATAAAGGTTCCCTGCTCCTCCTGTTCCCGGAGTTTCCGGTAATCTTCGAGGTCCGATGAGAGCTGATCCTTGAGATAGGACAACTGCTGGGTCAGCCGCTGATCGATGGCCGCAACCAGCCGGTCCTGCACTTCCAAAGACTCCACATCGAGCCGGGGCGTCACCTGTTCCGCGGGAATGCCGGAATAGAGGCTCAGATAGTTCCGGTAATGCTTTTCAGCCTCTGTATATCGATCACCCGCGAGGGCCGTGTCCCCGAGATTTTTAAACCGGTTGAGATGGTCGGCCGGACCTTTTTCGGGTTTTGGCGTTGGGGTGGCCCTTTTTTCAGGAAGATTCATTCTCTTTTTATGGGTCCGTGCAGGAGACTTTGGCCGATCTTCCGGTTCAGGAAGGGCAGCGGTGATCGGTTCTTCTTCCTGCGCAGGGGTGTTGTCCGAGTCCTCAACCCCGGAGTCCTCAACCGGGGAGACTTCAACCCCGGAGCCCTCAACCGGGGAGTCCTCAACTGCGGAGCCCTCAACCGGATAAGGGGGCGGAGCGGATGCGGCTTCCTCTTCTGCTTCGGGCCGCAGCACCGCTTCCGAGAGCAGGGCATCCCGGTCCGAAGGCGATTCCGCGCTGGTAACAGATGTTTCGGCCGGGGTGGGGTCCCACAGCGTCAGAACGGTCTGGCCGGTCTGAGTCCTGCCCCCTTCTCCCCGGACCGTGACGGAGATGACCACAGACATCTTCTCCCCCTGCTCAAGGTCTTCCGGCGGGATATACGAGATGGACCATCCTCCCTTCTCTCCGATCAGCTTGCCGGGACCGTCGAGATTCCAGAAGAAGCTCGGACTGGTCATGTCGGTTTCGGCGTGGATCTTAATCTCCTTGGGCCCTGTATCCAGTGATATCTCCTTGATATCCGGATTGGCCCGGAGGGGGATCGGCTGTTGCGCAAATGCCATCTCCGAAGCCGGAAAGAGCAGCAGCCACAGCCACAACAGAACAATCGACAACCGTTGGATTCTCTCCATACTGGACTCCTTTTTCCTGATATCGCTTTTCCAGATCATCGTGTTATCATATGTTTCCAAAAAGCTCAACCGAATCGATACCAGCCTTTTTCGATTTTCACAAGCCTGCAGATCTTTTTCAAGTAAATATCACCGAAAAAATTTTGGAGATTTCCAATCTCAAAAAGCCGTATTTGCCATTGTACGGGTAGTCCGGGGAGTTATTTCAAGATTTCAAAGGAAGGATATGCTCATCTCTCCGGTCCGAGGGGGCTGCCCCCACGGGGCGGGGGAGATTCGTGGAGTAATTCCCTGTAAAAAGAAAGGGTTTCGGCTGCCCCACGGGGGCGGGGGAGATCCATGGTTTTTGAGAAGCTGCGCTTTGGCCGAAGGGTTCAGGTCCTTCTCTGGGCCTGTTCTCCTGATTTGAACATCCACGCCTGAATGACGATACCCACCAGAAAAAGAAGTGCGGCCAGGATCAAATTGAATTGAGGGCCCGTGGCCAGGATCAGGGCGATCCCCTGAACCATCAGCAGCGCACCGGCCAAAGCGGAGATCAGGATCAGTGCCCAGTCGAAGATCAGATACATGGTCACAGCTCCGATAATTCCGCCGATGACATACGCGATCCAGAAGAGATCGCCGGTTCCCATCTGGAAGAGCTGGAAGAGCGCGGCTACAATATAGCACCCGGCGAGAAATCCGGAGAGGCCGATGGCCACGATCTGAAGAAAGACGGCCAGGAGTGCGCCTATGGCACCGACACTGAATGCAATCAGGAGGATGACCCAATCCTGATAGGCCCCGGCGATCTCGCCTCCCATATGAAACCCGAAGACGAAGCCGATCAGCGCCACATAGAGCCAGAAGAGCTTCCGGCCAAAGATCAGCAGCAGCAGACCCGCGATAACCCAGAATCCTGTCATTAACTCTGACATTGTCTCTTCTCCGGATGGTGTTGAAATGGCCTCTGGATAAGAGGCCATTTTTCGTTATAGAAGAATGATTAGAATTTAGAAAATTACTCCATTACGATCATTCTATTTTCAAAAACGGGGCAAGGATATGGGGCCAAGACCCAATATCTGAAAAATCAAGCCCCTATTTTTGCCCCGATAATCCCGCGGATGCTCTTTGCCATCTCCAGATTTCGGAGGGGCTTGTTCAGGATTTTGGCGATATTCAAGGCTTCTGCTCTCTTTTTAAACCCGTTTTTCGATTCGCTGAAGCCGGTGCAGAGGATCACGGGAAGCTCGGGACGGATCTTGAGTATCTCTTGGGTCAGGGCAATCCCATCCAGCTTAGGCATGGTGAGATCGGTGATCAGAAGATCGAAATTCTGAGGCGCTTTTCCAAAAAGAGAGAGCGCCTCTTCGCTGTCCTGCATGATGGTGACCCGATATCCCAGGTTTTCCAGGGCCTCCTTTTCCACCCGGAGAACCGGGATCTCGTCATCCACCAAAAGGATGCTCTCCCCATTGCCAAAGGGCGGTTCTTCGATCAGCAGGCTCTCTTCGGCCTTCTTTCGGCTCTCGAGGAGCGGAAGATATATGGAAAATCTTGTTCCATGGCCCGGTTCGCTGTAGACATGGATGTGTCCGCCGTGGTTCTTGACGATGCCGTGGACAATGGAGAGTCCGAGCCCGGTTCCCTCCCCCTCGGGTTTTGTGGTGAAATAGGGATCGAAGATCTTCCGGAGGGTCTTTCGGTCCATCCCGCATCCATTGTCGATCACCTCCAGCTTGATAAAGCTTCCCGGTTCGATATCCGGATAGAGGATGTAATCCTTCTCATGAATTCGGATGTTCGTGAGGGTGACTTCGATGTCTCCGCCCTCTTCTTCAACCGATTGATAGGCGTTGGTGCAAAGGTTCATCAGAATCTGCTGGATTTTGGATGGATCTCCATTCACCAGCCCGTCTTGAAGTTCGATATTCTGATGGAACCGGATTGTGGAGGGGAAGCTCGATTTCAGCAGTTTTATGGTCTCTTTGAAGATGGGCAGAAGATTGAAGGGCTGCATCTTCTCCTCGGTTTTCCGGCTGAAGGTCAGGATCTGACCCACTAGATTCTTGGCCCGATTTGCCGCCTGGATCACCTCATTCAGCTTCTCCTGGGCCGGATTGTCGGCCGGAACGTAGGTTTTGGCCAGTTCCGTATAGCCGATCAGGGGAAAGAGAATATTGTTGAAGTCGTGCGCGATCCCCCCGGACAAGGTTCCGATGGCCTCCATCCGATGGGAATGCTGCAGCCGTATCTCCAGCTCCTTCTTTTTCTTCTCCAGTTCTTCCAGGTCCGCGATATATTTCCGAAGGCTTTCATTGGCATCCCGAAGGGCACAGGTCCGCTCTTCGATCTCATTTTCCAGCTTGTCGTGAAACTGCTCCAGCTTGCATTCCATGTGCCATTTGGCCCCAAGCGACGATGCAAACTGGAAGATTTCATACTGGTGGAAGGGTTTTTGAATGTAGAGCAGCTTATTGGCCGGCTGAATCCGACTCGCCATCTGGCGGGGATGAATGTCTGCATGTCCTGTGACGATCACGATTTCAATATGGGGGTCTGCTTCCCTGATCATCTCTGCGGTCTTCAGTCCGTCGGGTCCCGGTGGCATATGAACATCGAGAAATGCAACGGCAAAGGGGCGGTTCTCTGCATTGGCTCTTTTGACATTTTCAACGGCTTTGTTTCCCTGTGTACAGGTAACGAGTTCAAACGAGGGGGAAAACTCGGGCGAGGACTTCAGGATTTCCTCTCCGGTGGACCGGGGGCCTTTTCGGGCGCTTCTGCAATTGATTTTCTTATTTTTTTCCGACAGGATGTGTCGATACAGCAATAACGAGATCTCATCGTCATCGGCTGCAATTATCCGCACGCGCTCACATCTGAAAACATCCATCTTTCCCCCGCCTTCATCCTCACAGTTTGAAAAGATAGAAAGGGTAAGATCCCCTCTATCTTCTTGGGTAAAAAAAAATAACAGCACTCGCTGTAGAGGGTAAAATGGATCGGAATGAGGTGTAAATACTCTGTATCCCTTATTCGCAAAAAGTAGAGGATGTAGGTGTGAAAGGAGAAATCGGTCTGGAAAAGACCGCGGGGGTCAGATATGATGGCGGAAGGGCTCCACCAGAATCTCCTTCATCCGCTGGAGTGCGCTGCGCCGTTTCCAGTTGCTTTGGGTGAGGCGCTTTGCATACCGCAGATCCTCCTGAAAGTGATCCATGAGAAGAGAAATGGTGGTGGGGTCGATCAGAACCATGATCACCTCGTCATCTTTTCTCATGGACCGTTGGTTGAAATTGGCCGAACCGATGCAGGCCACGGTGTCGTCGATGAGGATGACCTTGGCATGGAGCATGGTCCGCTCATACCGCCAGATCTCCACATCCATGTCGAGCAGGGCATCGTAATTGCCCTCGGCCGCGACCTTGGCCACCCATACGTCGATATGGCGGCCCGGAACCAGAACCTTCACCTCCACTCCCCGCTGCCGAAGCCGTTTGAAGATCCGGAGCATTGGCACATCCGGATCGAAATAGGCCGTGGTGATGGTGACTTTCCGCCGGGCCAGCAGCAGCAGCGCTGAAAAGAGGATGAAAGAATCGCTCCACCGGACCGACGGGTCGGTTCGCAACACCTGAACCGGTACGGCACCTGCATGGGGAAGCCGGGGAAGGCTGTCCACGGAGAGATCCATGGCGCGGTCGGTCTCGATCCAGTTCTCCAGAAATGCCGAGTGAAGGCCGAAGACCGCCGGCCCCTGGATTCGGAAGTGGGTCTCCCGCCACTCCGAAGGATTTCGGGCATCTCCTTCCCATTCCGAAGCGATGCCGACGCCGCCGGTGAAAGCAACTTTCCCGTCGCAGACCAGCACCTTCCGATGGGTCCGGTTGTTCAGCGTCCAGATCTTCCAGCGGGCCAAGGGGCGGAACCATCGGATTTTAACGCCGTTTTTCCGCATGAGGCGGATAAGCTTCCGGGACATCGGCTTTGCACCGAAGGCATCGAGGATCAGCCGGACATTGACGCCGTTTCGGGCCTTTTGGGCCAGTTTTTCCGCAAACCGCCGCGCGATCTCCCCCCGCCAGTAAACATAGGTGACCATTCCGATGGTGGTTTGCGCCCCATCGATGGCATCCAGCATGGCCGGAAAGATCTCGTTGCCGTTCTTCAGTACATCGATTCGATTGCCCTGGGTGAAGGGCACTCCCATGACACTCTCCAATGTCTGCTGGAAATCCACCGATTCTCCTCTTTTAGTCTCTTTATGATTTTGAGTCTGCCGGCCTATTCGGCCTGCAGATAATCCTGCTTTCTCTCAGAGCGCTGCCTGAAATACCAGATGATAAGATAGCAAAACGATGCCCAGGCCAGCCCGAATGACCATCCGGCCAGCACGTCGGTGGGGTAGTGAACCCCCAGCCAGACCCGGCTCAGGCCGATCATGACCGTGAGCAGCACAGCCACGGTGATGATATAGATCCGCACCCGGCGCCGGGGCTGCACATTGACCAGCAGCGCGGCCAGGGAGAGGTAGAGGATGGCCGACATGGAGGCGTGGCCGCTGGGAAAGCTCAGCGAGGTCTCCTCCATGAGACGGGGGACCACATCGGGCCGCACCCGGCCGAAACTGGACTTTAAAATTGAGACCAGCAATGCACCTCCCACCACCGCTATCAGCACCATTCCCACGGCCCGGTAATCCTTGAAGAGAAGCAGGTATCCGATGACGACCACCGTGATCAGCGTCACCACAGCGGTCCCCCCAAGGGCAGTCACCTCCTCCACCCATGTGGTGATCCATCCGGGCCCACGAATGGTCGAAGGGTCCTCGGTCTGGCGCAGGGAGGTGAGCACCCATTCGTCAAAGCTCCTGGAGTCGCCCTCGGTCACCTCGTCTGCGATTTCGGCAAACATCCAGATCCCGAAGACCATGATAAACAGAACCGCCAGAATGGTCAACTCCACCATCCGGCCCTTTTCCCATAGTGATTTCAATTTTTCAATATGATGATTTTTCATAATAGCTCCAGTTTAGTCGGTCGGTCCAGGGTATTGCAAGAACAAAGTCGGCAGAAGCCGGAAATTACAGCCTTTGCAGCGGTAAAATACCGACTATTGCCCATTTGCTTCCCCTTCTGTCACCTCCATACTGGAATATAAAGGGGTTGGACCCCGATTTGACCCTGATTCGACATGGATGGCGGTAAAGTCCTTCAGTCGGATCGGGAAACCGATTATTATCCAAAAATGAAAGGAGATTCAATGAATTGGGATCAGATTGCCGGGAAATGGAAGCAGTACAAGGGCGATGTCCAGATGAAGTGGGGAAAGCTTTCGGGCGATGATATGGATCAGGTTGACGGAAACCGGGAGAAGCTCATCGGAAAGATCCAGGAACGGTACGGCAAGAACAAGGAAGAGGCGCAAAAGGAAGTGGATGACTACATCAACGGCCTGTAAAGGCTTTTTCCTTTCCCCCTGTGCAGCATGAAGAGACTTCATGATATCCTGGACCTGTTGAAGGCGGTCTTCTTCGGATGGATGGATGACCAGGTGGCGCAGATGGCGGCAGCATTGGCCTATTACACGGCCTTTTCCATCGCGCCGATCCTGGTCATCGCGATTGCGATCGCAGGGCTTGTCTTTGGCCAGGATGCAGTGCAGGGGGAGATCGTCAACCAGTTGGGAGACCGGATCGGACAGAGCGGTGCCAAGGTGATCCAGGAGATGATCGCCTCCTCTTACAGAAGCAGCTCTTCGGGGATCATTGCCTCCATCATCGGTCTTGGAACCCTTTTCTTCGGCGCATCCCGGCTCTTTGCCCAACTGCAGGTTTCGATGAACAATATCTGGAACTTGGAAGGCCCGGCCAATGCCGGGATCAAAAATGCCATCAAGGATCGCTTTCTTTCGATTCTTATGGTGCTGGGGACCGGATTTCTGCTGCTGGTCTCCCTGATCATCAACGGGACCGTTTCCGCGCTCATCACCTATTTCCAGAAAGTGTTGCCGGGGATGGAGTTCATCTGGCAGATTGCCAATTTTATCGTCAGTTTCGGCGTCACCACCGTGATCTTCGCGCTGATCTTCCAGTATGTGCCCCATACAAAGGTGGCCTGGAAGGATGTCTGGATCGGCGCGGTCGTCACCGCAATCCTGTTTACATTGGGGCAGTATCTGCTGGGGCTCTACCTGACCCGGGGGACGGTCTCCTCCACCTACGGCGCGGCCGGCTCCTTTGTGGTGATTCTGCTCTGGCTCTACTATTCCGCGCAGATTCTGCTGCTGGGCGCAGAGTTCACGCAGGTCTATTCCCGGCGTTACGGCTCCAATATCGAGGGGGCCGAAGCGTCACGGGAAGAGGCCGGAGAAGAGGAGGAGGGGAAGCCCCCGGAGTTCTTCGGAGAAAAGCCGGTTCCGGAATCGGAAAGATAAGTCAGAAAATATCAGCGGAGAGGTAAGACGGTAAGTCGATAAGTGAAGAGGGGCGGCTCCTTTGGGGGTCGCCCTTTTTTTGTACAAAATGAAATCCCGATCCGGCCGCCCTGTAAAAAATGGCCTTGGGACTTGAAATCCGGGATGTTATGGTATATGAGAAATATTTGAAAAGACGTTGAAACCGCAAACCCGGATGAAGATGAAAGATGAAAGGAACCGCTGCCGATGCCGATACCCGATCTCTTCGATCTCTGTGTGCCTAGGGAGGATGTGGAAAAAGGGCTTTTGACCGATGCCGATTTCGCGGCCGATCTGGCCCAGGTACTTCGGGGGAATGCGCCTGCGGAATATCTGGACCCGGTCCGGTTTTACGCGAATACCCATCCGACCCGGGGGCTCAAAAGCCTGCTCTGGA
>JAABSP010000097.1 GCA_011390345.1 Desulfobacteraceae bacterium | reverse complement strand
TCTTCCGATCTAAAGGAAATTTCATGACGATCGACTCGCCCCGTTCCACGGACTTGCAACGGACCGAGAGGGCAACCATCTATATGTGATCGACGGGAAATATCAAAGCCTTCGCAAGTTCACCACAACAGGGGAACCCGTTACCCATTGGGGAAGCAGCGGGGAAGAGGGATATCTGAACACGCCAAAGGGGATCGCCCTCTCGGCAGAGGGGGCTGTCTATGTGGTCGATACCCGGAACCACCGCATCGGAAAATTCGATGGGAACGGCAATCTCCAGACGACATGGGGGAGTTATGGAATGGCGGAATCCCAATTCCGATATCCTTACGGCGTCGCGCTGGACAGCAAAGGCCGGATCTATGTCACCGACAGCGGCAATGAGAGGGTGCAGCGCTTTGGAGCCGATGCAGTCTTTGACGCCCAGTGGGGAGAGACAGGAACGGCAGGACAGGCAGAGGGACTTTTCGATTGGCCCTGCGGCATCGCCGTCAACAGCCGGGATCATGTCTTTGTGGTAGATCAGAACAATCATCGGATTCAGGTGCTGACCGGCGAAGCCGAGGGATTTGAAGAATGGAAGACGGCCCCCGATGCCCGCCAACTGTTTGAAAGACCCTTTGGCATCGCAGTCGATCGCGCCGATCACATCTATGTCACCGACATCGGAAGAGACGCCGTCTATCAGTTCTCCTCCCAGGGCATCCTTTTGAACACATGGGAGGAAAGCGACGGTTCCAAAGCCCATGACTTCGATCAACCCCAAGGCATCACCGCAGGAATCGTCGACGGGGAAGAATATATCTATGTTGCCGATTCCGGCAACCATCGCATTCTGCAGTTCCTCCCGGACGGAACCCCGGTTTCCGAAATCGGCCGGTTCGGCCATTCCCCGGGAGAGTTCTCCTATCCCGGAGATGCTGCCGTGGCCCCGGAGGGGGCACTGTATATCGCGGACACGGACAACCACCGGATACAGCTCTTCGAATCGACAGACCGGCCCGTCCAAAAGGCGATCCTCGTTGCCGGCGGCGGCCCCTACCCCGGCAACAAACTGTGGGACGCGACCCGGGCCGCCGCGAATCAGGCCTACTGGACCCTGAAGTACCAAGGTTTTCATTTCGAAGAGATCCTCTATCTTTCCGAAGATTACAAAGGAGAGCAGGCCAATGATGAAGATCCCGGAGACATCGATGCGGCCCCTTCATCCGATGGGCTTTCCCAGGCGATCACCGAATGGGCCCATGATGCCGATACCCTGCTCCTCTATCTGGTGGACCACGGCGGCGAGAAGACTTTCCGGTTGAACGACCATCAGATGCTGAGGGCCGAAGAGCTTGCGGACCGGCTCGACCGGTTTCAATCCGCAGATCCGTCCAAAAGGGCCATTCTCATCATCGACGCCTGCGCATCCGGCAGCTTCACCGATCCCCTGCTCCTTACGGACGCGGAGAGAATCGTCATAACCGGCACGGCCCCGCAGGAGAACGCCCATTTCATCTCCCAAGGTGCGATCTCCTTTTCAGGGCTGTTCTGGGCACAGGTCTTCAGCGGCTTTTCCGTAAGCGAGGCATTTGGGGGGGCAAAAGACCTCCTCTTCGAGTTCGGACTCCAGACGCCGCAGATGGAGAGTGCAGGCGGCATCGATCCGGAAACCGTATGGATCGGAAACGACAGGGACAACTTCAATTCAGGGCCCCGAATCGGCGAACCGGAAATCATCGAAACAGACGGAACCTTCCGGATCTCGGTCCCGGAGGTCACGGACAAGGACGGCGTTTCACGGGTATGGGCGGTGATCCGTCCGCGAAACGAGATGCCCCAAAGTCCGGATATCCCGATCCTCGATCTTCCGGAAATCGAGCTGATGCCTGCTGAAGAAGGCGGCTATGCCGGGGAGATCAGAAGCATCTCCCTGGGCAGGGACAAGACGATTTCGATCCATGCAGCGGATCGAATCGGCAACATCTCCTTTTCCAGGCCCGTCCTCTCGGATGCCGATACCGCTTCGGCCAGACCCAAAGCACTGATCGGGGCCGGCCGCTTCCCCGGGGAAAGGACGGCCCCGGACCTGGACAGCATAATCCATGTGCTGAAATCCCAGGGATTCGGAGACGAAGATATTCTTCTGCTGTCCCCGGAAGACCGCTGGAACCAAGCCGATCTGCAATCGAAGCTCGAAGCCCTGGTGCCGCAGGCCGCTTCTGGTGTCAGCGATCTTATCCTCTATCTGGCCGGAGCGGGGGGAAAAGCGGGGTTTTTCACCGGAAGCGGTGATTTCATGGATATCCGAACCCTGGATCATTGGCTGGACGCCCTGCAGAAACGCCTTTTGGGAAACCTGATCCTCATTTTTGACACCGATGATGCCGGAAGCCTTCTTCCGCACCTGATGCCGCCGGCAGGAGATCGCCGGATCGTCATTGCCGGAACCGGACAGGATCAGGAAGCTTTTTTCCTGCCGGAACAGAACCTCTCCTTCTCCATGTTTTTCTGGCAGGAGATCTTCAACGGCAGGGATGTCAGAAGCGCCTTTGACATGGCCGGAAATGCGATCCGATATCTTTCCGGCGCACCGGAAGCGGCATTGCCCGTGATGGATGCCGACGGAAACGGCATCGGCAACGAACGCGCGGACAGTGCCGCGGCAGCGGGTCAGCTCATCGGTGACGGCATCGGCCGGGGGACCAACGGCCCTGTCATCCCGTTTCAGAGTGAAACGCATGTCCTGCCGGACGGCAGCTCCACTTTTGCCCTTTCCGTGGAAGCCATCACCGCAGCAGGCCAAATCGCCCAGGTCCGGGCCGCAATCGCTCCGCCCGCCCCCCAAACGCCCGCGACCTCCTCTGCTTCCGAAATCCGGTGGGAACGGCTTGAGCCAGACGGCAGCGGCGGCTATGGAGCCCTTCTTTCCGGATTCGATACCTTCGGATACCATCAGGTATCGATCTATGCCGAAGACGATGCGGGAAGAGATGCCCTGTCCGAAAACTTCACCATCTATCAGCCCAAGGGCGCCGATGTCTACGAGCCGGACAATGATTTGGGCCGGGCCGCGCAGATCATCATCAACGCGGAAACACCCCAGCTCCGAAGCCTTCATGAGGCTGCAGACGAGGATCGGATCACCTTCCACGGACTTGCCGGAAAGTCCTATACCTTCCGAATCCATTGTTTGGGACAGCCGGGGTCCATCCATCTGGAAGTCTTCCGGTTGGACGGCAGACCGGATGATCCGGAGGATCATACCTTTTCACCGGGGCAGGACAGCTATGAAACATGGATCTGGAAATGTACCAGGGACGGGATCTATGGGATCAGGATCAAGTCCGAAGATGCTTTCGACAGGACCATCGGCTACGGCATCGAGATCTATCATCCCATCGGCCCTTTGAACGGCTATCTCAAGGGAAGGGTCATCGACGCAAAATCCGCAGCGCCCGTCAAAGGGGCAACGATCCTCCTTTCCGATCAATCCGGAACGGCAGTCGCCTCCTGTCTGAGCCGATCGGGGGGAAACTATCTGATGATCCATGCCCCCGGAACCTATACATTGACGGTCTCCGGCCAGGGATATCTGCTGTCGTCCATGCCGGCCGTCATCGGCGAAGGCGGGATCAGTGTCATGGATCTTTCCCTTGAAAAGGTATCCGGTGTTGATTCGCCGAATCCGGCCCCGGTACCAGCGCCTCCGGTACCAGCGCCTCCGATACCGCCGCCCTCGATACCATCGGATGACTGTCCCGATGATCCGGAAAAAACTGCCCCCAGCTTGTGCGGCTGCGGTATATCCGATGCGGACCGCGACGGCGACGGAACCCCCGACTGCATGGATGGATGTGCGGAAGATCCTGAAAAAAGGACTCCGGGCATCTGCGGCTGCGGCCTATCGGATGCGGACAGCGATAATGATGGCACACCCGACTGCATGGATGGATGTCCGGAAGATCCCGAGGACAGGTGTCAGAAACCCGATCCGCACAAAGAACCTCTGCCGCCGGAATTGATCCGTCCTGCAAACGGCTCGGCCGATATTTCCCTGACCCCGAAACTGGAAATCGAGATCTGCCAAGGGGACGCGGAAGATTATTGCAGAGGAACCCGATGGCAGATTTCTCAAAATCAGGATTTTTCCGAAACGCTTTGGGAGACAAACCTGGAAGGAACTGTCAATTCTATCATGATTCCACCTTTCTTGTTGTTGTCCGATACCCGCTATTACTGGAGGGTCTGTTTTGCCGATGCTGATGATGAAACCGATAATATCATTTGTTCTTCCGTACATGTTTTTACGACCCTTGCAGAAGAAAAAAAGGTTCCTGATCCCCAAAAGCCGGAGGGACAAAGCATCTCACCACTGGAAAATCTTTCCGCAGGGGATACAGGGGGAGTGGGCTGCTTCATTCATGGGGCGAATTCCGGCCATTGGGCCAGTATATTTGAGAATCTTTGAAGATATTGAAACGACGAAGCCGATAAAATCTAAAGCAAAAAATCAAACCGAAGGAGATGATTCCATGATCGAAAACCAATACATCAGTTTCAACGAAAACATCTGGGGCTATGATTTCACCTGCTGCAAGTGCGGTGAAAAGGATTCCACCGAAGGAGAAGCCCCCATCAGCGCAATGGACGCGATGAAGGAGAAGGGATGGAGCTTCGCCGCAGAGGAAAACAAGGTCTTGCCGATCTGCCCCGCCTGTTCATAGGATCTTTCTGCCGGGAAAAAACGGCTTGATTTTTCCATCCATCTCCTCTATTCTTGTAGATTTTGTGGTTGGCTTTAAAAACCTTTAAATAAGATCAAGAAGAGGGTGGCGATATGAGACTGAAAACAGAGGAGGTTGCCTGCCGTCTCGATGTTCCGGTCCACACGGTGGAGCGGTGGATTCGCCAGGGGAGAATTCCCATTCGGAAAAGCGGGGCCGAATGTCTGTTCGATCAGGCGGCTCTGGAGCGCTGGGCAGGACGCCACCATCTGAACTTTTCATCATCTACAGAGGGATGTACCCAGAAGATCTGCACAGTCCCGGACTCGCTGAGTGCGGCCATGCGCCGGGGCCTTATCTGCCGGGAGATCTCGGGCCAGGATGTCAAAAGCATCTTAGAGGCCGCGGTGGCCCATGTGCCCCTGCCGGAGGATCTGGATGAGGAGAAGCTCTATCTTCGGCTGATGGAGCGGGAGAAACTCACCTCCACCGGCATCGGAAAGGGCGTGGCCGTTCCCCATCCCAGAAAGCCCCTGGCCGAACTGATCGAATCGACTATCACAACCTGCTTTCTGGAAAAGCCGGTCGATTTCTGCGCGGTCGATGACCGTCCCGTCTTTGTACTCTTCATTCTGCTGAGCCCCGAGATCAAAACCCATCTCCATCTGCTCTCCCGCCTCTCCTACTGCCTTCGATACGATGATTTCATCCGCTTTTTACAGAAAGCCCCACAGGAAGATCCCTTCTTTTCCAGGATTGAGGCCCTGGAACGGGAGCTTGACGGCATCGTTTCCGCGTAAGGGCTGATAAAGGTGCGGATGCTTCGACGCTGGCGGACCCCCACAAGCTGGACCGTCTTTCGGATGGATGACCGGCTGCTGCTCATGTTCATCGGCGTGATCGTGGGCATCTGCAGCGGTCTTGCAGCCCTTGCCCTAAACCGTTCTTTAGAGTTCATGTTCGAGACGCTCCACCATTACCGGGGATATCCCTTTGCCTTTCTGATGCCCGGAATCGGTGCTGCCCTTTCGGCCCTTTTCCTGGACAAGGTGGTGAAGGAGGGCGCGGGGCATGGTGTGCCCGAGGTGATCTACAGCGTCTCCAAGTACGGAGGGCTGCTGCGCCTTCGATCCAGCTTCTCCCGGCTGATATCGAGCTGCCTCACTATCGGTTCAGGCGGATCAGCAGGGCCAGAAGCCCCGGTGGTGATGAGCGGGGCCTCGATCGGCTCCAACATCGCAAAGTTTTTCGGCCTGAACGACCGGCAGCGGGTCACGGTGGTCGGATGCGGCGCGGCCGGGGCCATCGCCTCGATCTTCAATGCGCCCATTGCCGGTCTTGTCTTTACGGTGGAGGTGATTTTAGGGGAGTGGACCGCACTCAATGTGGTTCCCATCGCGATCGCTGCTGTGGCCGGCACAGAAGTGAGCCGGATTCTCCAGGGAAACCAGATCGCATTTTCCCATCCCGGCTTCCGCATCGATTTCGCGGATACCCTCGCCAGCATCGGCCTTGCCGTGGTCACCGCGGCCGCATCCATCCTCCTGACCCGGACCATGCGCTCCATGCACCATCTCTCTTCCAAAGTCCCTGTACCCAAATGGGTCCGGGCCTTTATGGGCGGATGCGCGGTCGGGATCATCGGGATCTTTCTGCCGGTGGTCATGGGCGAAGGATACCATTCGATCCGGGAGATGATCCACAACTCCTTTACACCTGGGCTGGCCATCGTCCTCATTGCGACGCTGGTCAAGATCCTGGCCACCTCCCTGACGCTGGGCTGGGGCGGTTCTGGCGGGATCTTTGCGCCCTCCCTGGTGGTGGGAAGCCTTGCCGGATTGACTTACCATCGGATCATCTCGGGGCTCTGGCCCTCGGTGGACTGGGTCAACGAGGGCTGCTTCGCGCTGCTGGGGATGGCCGGACTGGTGAGCGGCATGCTGCAGGCCCCCCTGACCGCCATCTTTCTGATCGTGGAGATCACGGGCGGATACAATTTGATCCTGCCGCTGATCATCGTCTCCTCGCTCTCCGCAACCCTCTGCCACTATCTGGAGCCGGCCTCCTTCTATCTCAAAGATCTGGTGGATCAGGGGCAGTTGATGCGGCCCGGCACCGACGCCCGGGTCCTGTCGGATCTGAGTGTTGCCGAACTGATCGAGACCGACTGCATCACCGTTACCGGAAACATGCGCCTTCGGGATTTCATCGGGATCGTCAAGCGGTCCCATCGGAACTATTTTCCCGTGGAAGAGGAGAAGACGGGCCGCTATCTCGGCATGATTCATCTCGACGACATCCGGCCATATCTTTTCGATCCGCTGATGTACGATGTGGTGATTCTGGAACAGCTCATGAATCCCCGTGCGGAGCTGATCCGGCCCCACGACGATCTCGGAGAGGTGCTGGAAAGAATGGATCGGCTCCATCTCTTCAGCATGCCGGTGGTCTCGGACGGGGAGCGGTTTCTGGGGATGATCTCCAAAGCCACGCTGCTGGATCAGTATCGGAAGGAGCTTCGTGTTCAGACCGAGCAGTCGGCCTGATGCGATTCTTTTTAATCCAGGTCTTCGAACCGGAGCGCCTGAAAAGCATAAGGATTTAAGATGATGACACCGAAACTTTTTCACATCTTCCGAAACACGCCGCTGGGCAGAGAGACGCTGCTCCAGTCCCTCTATTTCTGCAGGGGAATGGAGACCGATCTGGTGATATACATCCCGAAGTTCACCAAGTTTTTGATGTATTTCGACAACGATGTGGTGCAGATCGATCTGGACCCCTCCTATCTCACTGCGCCGGATACGGCAGAAGATCATGCGAAAAATCTGTGCGAAGAGGCCGGCATCCGCCCCCATTTCTTGCAGCCCAAAGACTTTACAGCCTCCACCCTGCCGGACATCCCTACTCATTTCGACTTCATGTGCTGCCCCAGAAGCATCAGCGATCTTTCATCCAAGATCGGACTCGGCTACATCGGCCCCCGGGTGCGGCGGATCGTCAATCAGGCCGGTTTCCCGGTGCTGATCACAAGCCCTTCCTACAAAGAGTGGGCGCGGATCACCGTATTTTTCGGCGGCTCTGCCAACGCGGTCAAATCCCTTCAGTTGGGGCTGCGGATGGCCCGGCTCACTGGAAAGCCGCTCGACATCTTCACCCAGCAGGAGAATCTGTCAAAGGCGGAATATGAAAAGATCATCCGGCATAAAGAGCTGGAACCGGAGCTGGATCTCTATCTGGACCGCTGGCTCTGTTTTGATAAGGGGAATTTCGAGGAGAATCTCTATGAAGTGCCCCATGACGCGCTGGTGGTACTCGGGGCCTTCGGACACGGATTGATCAAGGATATGGTCTTCGGCAGCAAGATGGAGAAGATCCAGTCGATTCTGCCCAACAACATGCTGATCGTGGGGCATCATTATCAGGCATCGAGCTGATGGCTTCGCGGCGGCCTAGTTCCCGGCTGCTGGTTCTGCACCAGGGGGCATTGGGCGATCTGGTGGTCTCTTTTGGGCCGCTGCTGGCATTGAAAAGCCGCTTTGAAACCATCGACGGGATCTGCAGCCGGGGGATCGGAAAGGTGGCCGAAGAATTTGGCGTTTTTGGGAAGTCCTATCCCCAGGAGTCGGCCCTCTTTTCGAGCCTCTATTCGGATCTTCCCTCAAAGCCGCTTTCGGATATGCTCTCTCCCTATGATGCGATTCTGCTCTTCTCCTTTTCGGACGCGCTTCAGAAGAACATCTCCGGAAATTACGGGAAGAGGGTCTATCGGATTCGGCCCCGTCCTGATGTGCGGGAAAGAAAGCATGTGGCAGAGCATCTGTTTCAAAGCCTTTATGCCTGCGGACTCCTCATGCCTGCGGATCGGAAATCGTCCGATTTTTTGGACCGGCCAAGGGTTGATCCCGATCCTTCTCGAATTCTGATCCATCCCGGATCGGGAAGCCGGAAAAAGAACTGGCCTCTTGAACGGTTTATGGAAGTCTCTCGAAGAATCGAAAGGGAAGGGTATAATCCGGTATTTCTGCTGGGGCCGGCCGAAGAGGAAATCCGGGGACAGATATCTGAAGAAGTCTTTATTCCATCGGATCTGCCGGCGCTTGTGAGGATATTGAAGGGGGCAGGGGGGTATATCGGGAATGATTCCGGCGTCTCCCATCTGGCCGCGTTCATTGGATTGCCGGTCCTGGTCATCTTCGGCCCATCAGATCACCTGCGATGGAAGCCTGTGGGGAGAGCTGTCCGTGCTGTTGCTCCTGAAATCGAATGTGTTCCCTGTTTCGAGACCGGGGAGCGGATTTGCCGGGATGAAAACTGCCTGGATGGGATCGATTCCGGTGCGGTTTTATCGGCCTTTACGGTTTTAAAAGAAAAAGCTGATGGACCACTTAAGGTTCGCTGATGGTCTGCGCAGCTCTTCCAGCGCTTGAAAACCTTCATCTGAGAAGCGCGGCCATTGCGAAAAGATCTTACAAGATCATGCGCCGAACCGGGTCATAAACTGATCCCGTTGTTCGGTACTCCCGACCATGAGGATGTCGCTGCCCGGCTCCAGCACTGCATCCGCAGGAGGGTTCGTCATGATATTCTCCCCTTTTTGAATCGCGATCACGGTCATTCCGATCTCGGAGCCGATGCTGGTTTCACCCAGGCTCCTGCCGGTCAGGGATTTGGGAACCTTGACGACAAAGAGATCGATTCCCTCGCCAATGACGATCAGTTCCCTTTTCTGCAAATAGGAAATAATCGATTCCGTCTCGATGGAGGCGTAGCTAAGGACGAAATCCGCGCCGGCTCGATGAATGGCCTCCAGATTCCTTTCATGGGTAATCCGGCTGACAATCCGAAGAGCGGGATTGAGGCGCCGACAATAGACGGCCAGGTAGATGTTCATGGCATCGTCGTTGGTCGTGATGACAACCGAAGGGGCCTCGGCCAGGCCCGCTTGCATGAGGACATCACGGTCAGCGGCATCCCCGATGAACAGCTCGTTGGCAATGGCAGATGTTCGCGCCCTGAGCGCCTTATTTCGTTCCACCACATGAAAGGATACTTCCTTTTTCTTCAGCGCGCGTGCAACCGCATATCCGACATTGCCGCAGCCGATGATAAGCACCGGATTATAATTGATATTGTAAATCACCAGTAAAGATTCGATTTCCGCGATCTGCTCAGCGGTCCCCACAATCACCGGCACGCTCAATTCCGACAGCACCGTATCCGGCTTGGCCGGAAGCAGATGCCCCCGTTCCCAGATCCCCACCACGCTTACACCGGTTATTTGTCGAAGATTCGTCTCCCGAATCATGCGCCCCGCAAGAGGCGTATTCTGTACCGGAAACTCGGCAATGAGAAGGTCCTTGAAGGTGCCGATCACATGCATACTGGTGTGCTGCGCGGTAACACGGTACGCAAGGTGCTCGCCCAGCTTTTGTTTCAACGGCAGCACATGCGATGCTCCGGCCAATTCCAGAATATCCACGGAATCGACATTTTCAACAATCGCGACAATCGGAACGTCCGCGCTCAGTTCCCGCACCGTAAGCGTGATGTTGGTATTGACGGCATCTTCCGTATTGGCAAGCACCATCCGCGCCTCGGAGACGCGAGCCGCTTTATAGGTCGCGCTGTTGTCGATCTCCCCGGTGATAATCGGGACCCCGTCTTCGTAGAGGCTTGCCGCCTCGGTGGCATCCGGTTCGAGTATGAAATACGGGATACCGAGTACCGAGAGCTTTCTGATGAGACCCCGCACCACGGTGTCGTAACGGCATATGATCACATGGCCGGCCATATCCCCGGGAACGGCCCGGGGCGCGCGATGGCGGATCTGAGCCTCGAGCCAGGGGGCGTAAAAGTACCGGATAAAGGTAAATGGGAGCACAATCAAAAGGAGAATGACGCCGGACGAGAGCACCATGATGCTGAAGATTCGTCCGATATCGCTGTGGAAGGTAATGTCGCCGAAACCCAAGGTGCTCATTACGGTGAGCGCCCAGTAAACACCCGTAACAAAAGAGTGCTCCTGTTTTTCAACCACCCTCATGATCCAGCAGAAAAGTACCGCGTAAATCAGGATCACCGCGATGAGAAAGAGAATATATTTGAAGAGTGCCTTCAGGTTGCTGCGATTCTGCTGCTGGCTGAGCAGGTCAGATAGCTGAGTTGCCAGAAATTTCATGAGATTCTCATTTTGCCTTTGACATCAAACAGAAGCGGTTGCCCGTATTTTAAGTTTTCATTTAGAGCGGATTACATCCGCACCATGCCGTAAAAGCGTCTTCCCTCGGTCCTGAGCCGGGAAGGAGTCATCCGTATTCTACAACAGGTGAAAACTTTCCACAACAGTGCCTTTTACCACCATCTGTTCGCCTTGCGGCATTCCTCTTTGGAACAACAGGTCTGATTGCCGACGTTGCGGTGATCCAGGATGAAATAGTCTCCGCAGTTCCTGCATTCGGACTGCTCTGATCTTTGCGCCATCGATATTTCCATTTTCAAACCGCCTGTTTTAAGGCTTTTTCAGGTCGGCGCTGACACCTCCCAAATCAGATCCTCCAGATCCCTGGGCTCCTCCTTTTCGAGGATGTGAAAAGGCCAAACTGTAGGATTGAAACCGCACTCCTGGAGAATCGAATTGCTTTGGATGTTGGAATACGGTAATAATGGATGGGAGGATAGGGGGCGATTGACTGCCTATGAAGCATCAAGAATGGAGCATCAGAAAGTGAATTCTTGCCGGAGGAATGACGATGCAGGAGAACAGAAGGCCATCCTTTATTTGGGGGGAGATCCGGAAAAGGGTTTTTGACGGGATCTCCGATGATCTGCTGACCGCGGGCATGGGCGCTTCGGGTTTTCAGGGGCCGCCGCCGGTGATCGATCCGCCGACGCCGGAGAATCTGCGCCGGCTCGCGATCTATTTCAACGCCAAAGGGCTTCTGGATACCACTCGGGGCGGCGGATACAATACCCTTTTCGGCCCCGGGGTCGCGCGGGATGGCGGGAAGACGGAAAATGAGGGAAAGATCCCGGGGAAGGAGTATCTTGCATTTTCCGACGATGGGACCGGAACCCGGAATGTGACCCTCATGGTTCAGATTCCCGAAAGCTTCGATCCGGATAATCCCTGCATCGTGGCCGCGGCCACATCCGGCTCCCGGGGCATCTACGGGGCCGTCTCCGTTGTGGGGGAATGGGCATTGCAGCGGGGCTTTGCCGTGGCCTATACCGACAAGGGCACGGGGAATGCGATCCACGATCTGGATTCGGACCGGGTGAGCCGGATGGACGGAGAAGTGGTGCCCGCGGCCCAGGCCGGAAAAGAGGCCATTTTCATCGCGGAGCCGGATGAAGAGGAGCCGGATGAAGAGGAGGAAAAGGGACCATCCCGAAGGATCGCCTTTAAACATGCCCATTCAAAGGTGAATCCCGAGGCCCGCTGGGGGGAGAACCTGCTGCAGGCGATCTGCTTTGCCTTCTATGTGCTCAATCTCGAAGAGAACTTCGGGGTGCGGGAGGCGGACCCAAAAGTGGCCCAAAGGATCACCCGGGAGAATACCACCGTAATCGCTTCGGGCATCTCCAACGGCGCCGGTGCCGCACTTCGCGCAGCCGAGGCCGATACCCAGGGGCTGATCCACGGCGTGGCCGTCTCCGAGCCCAATGTCAATCCGGCCCCTCATCCCGGCATTGCCATCCGCCAGGGAGAGCAGGAGTGGCAGGCTCCCAATGCGGGAAGAAGCCTTTTCGACTATGTCACACTGCTCCAACTCTATCAGCCCTGCGCCAACCTCGCGCCCGAAAACCGGCCATTTGCCCCTCTTTCCCCGGAGGATGAAAAGCTGTGTGAGAACCGATGCCAAAGGCTTGCCCAACTCGGGCTGCTCCGGGGGGAGAGCATCGCGGAACTGGCCCAAGATGCCCAGAGGATCATCAACGACTACGCCATTCTGAAAGAGCAGAACCGCCTGCAGCCGATCCACTGGAACATGCAGGTGAGCGACGGCATCGCGGTCACCTACGCCAATGCCTACGGACGTTTCGGTATCACAGACCGCGTCTGCGGATACAGCTTTTCGGCAGTCGATGCCGAAACCGGAGCGCCGGCTCCTTTTCCCTTGGAACGGGCCCAGCGCCTTTTCGGCGAAGGAAACGGCATTCCCCCCACCGGCGGAGTGGAGATCATCAACGAGCATTCCCACCAAAGCCCTCTCCGGAATCGGGCTTCTGTCTCCGCAGATGGTACCCGGGACGGAAACCTAAACGGCGCTCTCTGCCTGAGACGGCTGGCAACGGGAACCGATGAATCGGGAAATCCGCTGACCGGCGAAGCCCTCGGATATCACCGGCGGATCATCTCCGGCATCGAGGAGATCGGAGCAACCGGCGATCTTCACGGGCTGCCCGCGCTGATCGTCAATGGCCGCAGCGATGCCATTCTCGCGCCGAATCATACGTCAAGGGCATATGTATGGCTGAACCGACAAGTCGAAGGGGAGAAGAGCCGTCTTAGCTATTACGAAGTCAAGAACGCGCACCATCTGGATGCATTGAACGGCCTGCCCGGGTTCAACCGCGCATATGTTCCTCTCCACCCCTATCTGCTCCGGGCTCTGGATCTGCTCTACGATCATCTGAAGAACAGAACCCCGCTGCCGGAGAGCCAGGTGGTGGAGACGACGCCTCGGGGTCTGGGTGAGGATGGAAAGGTTTTCGATATCGGCCCGGAGAATGTTCCGCCCATTGCTGCGGTCCCGGACCCCCGCCGGCAGATCAGAATGGAACAGGGGGTGCTGATCCTTCCGGAATGATCATCTGCTCCGGAACCGATGGTCTTCTTCAACCAACCGTAACCAGAAGGGGAAGAATAGAATGATGATTCCATGCCGTAACGGCCTTCGCACCAGGAGATCTTTTTTTCCCCTTCCGGCCCGGCACAAAGTGACGCTGACACAGGATTTCTATGGGTAGGCGATTTACGCTCTTTCTATTCAAAATGAAACCGTGACAGATACGCTTGCAGCTTTTCCCGGTTTTCCCCCTTCAACTGCGGACAGTCCTTTTCATCCTTCACCCCTTCCACGGCCCGTGCGGCAAATACCATGCAGGTGGCCTCCCCGCACTCCCGGCAGTTGGTCTTGGGCAGCAGCTTCAGCACCTCGATGAGAAGGGGTTTTGATGCGCTTTCGAAGCTCGGTTCGATCCTGTCCCGCCGCTCCCAGGTGTCGTTGATGGTTCTTTTCAGCCACTGAAGGATCTTTTCGGCTTCTTCTTCATCCTGCATGACGTTCATCGCGATCTTGTCCGGGTGGATGGTGATCAGTTTGCCGTGGATCTGGAAGGTGACGGACGGCGGATCACTGGTGTAGGAGGAGCCGCCCAGCTCCGCATTGAGGTAGGGGAGGACATCTTTGATGTTCTGGTCGAGATGGGCGTGGCAGTGAAAGGTCTGTGCTCCAGGCATGCATTTGGAGCGAAAGATTTCTTTGGTGTAGGTTTTCAGCAGCATCGGTCATGCCTGCGGCGATGCGGATCGAAATCGACTTTTCTGTAGATTTCGGAAACCGGCAGTTCGCACTCTATGGCTTCAATCTTCACAATCTGTTCCGGGGTCTCATATTTCGAGTATATCCAGGTATGATCCTCCTGCCGTGCAAACTTTTCAACCCGATAGAAATATTGTGAAACCAGCAGGTATTCGACAAAGGATTCCAGCAGTTGATAATGGACGAATTTATCCCCTCTGTTATAGGCTTCTGCCGAGTCGGAAAGGATCTCGATGATGACCATCGGGTTCAGCAGAACATCGTTGTTTTCATCTTCGAAACGCGCTTCTTCCCAGACAACGAGGATATCGGGATAGGAATACTTTCCGATTTGGCGCATCTTCACTTTCATATCGCTGGAAAAGACGCTGCACGGCTTTTCGAGCAACTGATTGCCCAGAACTCTGACAATATTGGCCGATATCTGATTGTGCGCACGGCTTGCCCCTGTCATTGCAAAAGTTTCGCCGTCAAAATATTCGTTTCTGATTTCAGATTCCCTTTCCAGTGCCAGATATGCTGCAGGGCTGATTTTCTCTTTTTGCTGTATCCCCATTTCGGTCATCCCTCTTTACCGTTGAGATCCTTCCATTCCGAATTTCTGAAGCAGGTGTGAGCCTTCTCCCTTCTTCGCAGGCCCAGTTTCCGACAGACGGCATCGAGTCTTTCGGCCTCCGCTGCAAGGGCCTTGCCGTTGACAAAGGGGTCAAAGCCGGGGGCTTGGTTGTCCAGGACGATGTAGAATGCGGTGCTCATTTTTTCAATTCAAAGGCTCGGGGACAGATTGATGGCTTATTCTTATGTTACGAAATCGGTGTACGGTCTTTTATAGGGCGTATGAAAGGCCAGAATTATATCTTCTTTGGGAACGCCCAGTTCCACAAGTTCGTTTGCAACGCCGATTTCGGTTCCATCGTATTGAATCCAGATCTTGCCGTTTTTGATGTCCATGTGGATGACGCAGCCGTAGTTGCGGTCATTTTTGTGCCAGCCGGTGATCACGAGCATATAATGGTCGTTTTGGGTGTCGAAGATGTTCTGGATTTCGAATTCTGTTTCAGTGGGCAGGTGCGGACCGGAGTGTTTTTTGATTACTTCCTGGATGTTTTTTCGGTATATGGCTGTTTTATCCATTTTTTAATTGTCTCCTCCTCTGCGTCATATATGATAAATGCGATCTTGTAATCTGCTATGGCTTCTTGAATAAACGAAAGCGTGAAGAAGGAGTTGTAGGTTTCCTTATCCGGCAGTATTAGGCCCATCTCGTGGCATAAAACTCCTATCCTACAGAAACAGAGATATCAATACGGGATAAATCCACCTAAAAATATCAATAGACCAACTTTCAGCAGGCAGATGTCAACTTTTCATTTTCCAATAATCTTAAACCTTCAATCTCTAAGACTTCAGGTATCAATTGTTTATAAATGTAACAATATTGAGATATTGATAAATTATCATTGTTAATATTTACTTGATCCAAAGGACATCCGCCTGCACACCATAAATTCCATTCACAGCGACTGCATAAAAAGTTCTTTCTTACATCATGAATCGCATAAGGCGGTGTAATGTCTTTTAATGGATCATCTGCATCTATATGGGAAATGTTTTCATTCCTATTCATTTGGCATTTAGAGATATATCCATCAATGTGGATAGCCAAATATGAATATCCGGCTTCACATGGTTTATTATGAGAATAGCCTAGACAAACTCGATCTGTGATTGAAAATAATAAGCTGTATTGAGGCATATTATTTTCAATTGTTCTATAAGCTTTTAGAACTCCCTGAAGAATTTGTTGATTGTATTTATTATAAATAATAGGCTTAGAATTATTTACTTTTCGTTCAAAATTAAAACTAAAAAAAATATTCAACTCCAGCAGCCAATTAACAAAATGAGATAATCCATAAGCACTTTTTTCTGTTATTGTTATATTGACTGTTGGGGGTATATCTATAGCCAAAGCTTTCATTAAAGCCTTTTTAATAATAGGAAAAGAACTTTGGTTGTTACTTAATTTTCTGTTTGTTTCATTTAGAGAATTCAAACCATCTACAGAAACTGTAATTGATAGGTTTAATTTATTGATGGAATTTAATATTCTGTTATCAATTAGAGTACCATTAGTAATAATTTTCCCAGTTAGTTTAAGACCTTTGAGTTCAGATTTTCTGATGGCATATTCATGGATAATTTCTATAAAATCAAATCTAAGGAGCGGTTCCCCTCCGGCGTATTTGATATTTAATGAACTGAATCCATTATCAATAGCTGAACTAATCATTTTATCGATTGCTTTTTTTGCTGTTACCATATTCATGTCAGCATTATCTTTTGCAATATAGCAATATCGGCAACGCATGTTGCAACGATTGGTAATGTGAAGCCATATAGATAAACTTTTTGAATTACTACTATATATTTTACTATTTTGTTTTGCAGGAATTAATAGATTTAAATCCATTACATTTAATAAAAATTTATGGATTGCTTTTTTTTCTCTTAATCTGAGAGTATTGGAATTTAATATTTCATTTAATTTCTTAGGAGTTTTAAATTTTTCCAAAGCCAAAACTGCATTTGTATTCATTACCGCAATTCCAGGCGTACTACCAGATAATATGGTATAATATCCTGTTGATTTTATTTCCCTTTTTATTATTGGATTTAAAATGTAATAGTCATCTAATTCCAATGGTAAGCAGATGAATTCATTGGGAATGGCAGAGATGGTCGGTGAGCATGCATCGCATTGTCCAATATTCAATAATTGAATATTTTCTGTAGTATTATTTAAAAATTTTGGTTTTTCATATATCAGATGGAATGTTGGATTATCATCAGTGTTTAAATATTTCATTTCTTATACCTTTCCCAGGCATTGAATGGAACTACATGTCCGTTTGAAAAAGTGGAAAAATAAACTACATCTAAACCAACATGTTTATCAGGAGTGAAATTGACTTTTTCATTTATACCAATATCAAAATCTTGAATACCTTCAATAGTAGGTAAGAGATTTATTTTATTTGGTGGTTTTGGAATTTCTTCCAATATCTTGATCAACATTTTTGCATTTAAAAATGCTTCAAATCCCACGCGGCTGTATCGACAAATTTCTTGTCTTTGTTCTCCGTACTCTTGAGAAAGTTCTAAGTTATATTTATCAATTAATTCCTTGTATTCATTTGCTGCGTCTAACTCAGGATCGTCAATATCTGGAACTACTTCGGATATTATTATATTTTGGGTGTAATTTTTTTGTGCCTTATCACCCATTTTAAGTAATAATTTTAATATTATATCACTACCTATTGTGGAAAAGCTTAAAATTGGTATATCTATACCTTCATCTCTAGCTGCTTTGATAAAATGTGCAGTCGGCTCATAAGTTGTTGCAGCAATAACAACGTCAGGATTTGATTCTTCCAGAGTTTCTATTTGTATTCTCATGTTTGGAAAATTGTCAGAATACGTAGCGCTGCAAGAAATTTGTTCATGGACATATAAATCGTGACGGACGTACAAAGAATCTTTGATTTCATGAAAAATACTATTACTGAATTCAGTATTATGGAATAAAACTGCTATTCTATTAAATCCAATATTCACAAGATTATCGATCATTACATCTACTTCTTCTCTGTATGATGCTCTTAGATGGAACATATTTCTTACTTGGGGCATCTTGCGAAGAATCGTTGC